>NZ_JAMYLA010000012.1:0-143354 GCF_040317725.1 Mesorhizobium sp. M1396
GGGCGGCGTGTGTTGGTACACCAACCAACGGGCGGCGCCCTGACCCTGGGCCCCGCCTTTTTGTGTCTACGGGTGCGCGGGCGATTGGCGAAAACCCGGGCGACAGCCAATCTCCCCCCTTGCGGGGGAGATGTCCGGTAGGACAGAGGGGGGGTGAAGGATCGCTACTTTTCGGCGTCAGTCACCCAACCGAAAGACTGAAGGCATAGCCACAATTAACTGACAGGTCGGAGGGGCAGCACCCCCCTCTGCCCTGCCGGGCATCTCCCCCGCAGGTGGGGAGATCGGCAGTTTCACCGGCCGCGCCCGCCACAGAAATACTCCTCAAAGCCCATTCAGCGGAAACTTCAGGTACCGCCGGCCGTTGGTCTCCGGTTCCGGCAGCCGCCCGCCATTCATATTCACCTGCAGCGCATGCAGGATCAGCCGCGGCATCGGCAATGTCTTGTCGCGCGCTTCGCGCAAGGCGACGAACTCGGCCTCGGTGTGCGCCGCAACCAGGTGGACATTCTTCGCCCTTTGCTCAGCAACAGTGCTCTCCCAACGCGGCTCGCGGCCACCCTCCTGGTAGTCATGGCCAACGAATACGCGCGTGTCGTCCGGTAATGCCAGGATGCCCTGGATCGAGCGCCACAGCCGCGCCGCGCTGCCACCGGGAAAGTCTGCCCTTGCCGTGCCACTGTCGGGTATGAACAGCGTATCGTGGATGAAGGCTGCATCGCCAACGACGTAGGTGATCGAAGCCAGTGTATGGCCGGGCGAGAACAGCACCTTGACCGGAAGGCTGCCGATCCGAAAGGTATCGCCTTCGCCAAACAGCCTGTCCCACTGCGAGCCGTCGGCGGGAAAATCCGGCCAGTTGTAGATCGCCTTCCACAGTTTCTGGACCTCGATGACCCTGTCGCCGATCGCCGTCGGCGCGCCGGTCTTCTCATGAAGATAATGCGCCGCCGAGAAATGATCGGCATGCGGATGGGTATCGAGGATCCACTCGAGTTCCAGTCCGTTTGCCCGGATGAAGTCCAGCAAGGCATCGGCGCTTTTCGTTGCCGTCGCGCCGGATCTCTCGTCGAAATCGAGGATCGGATCGATGATGGCGCAGCGCTTCGTCGCCGGGTCGGCGACGACATACTGTATGGCTCCGGTCGGCTTGTCGTAAAAGCCGCTGACCAGCGGCTTGGCCAAAGCTGCGTCCAATTTCCGGCCCCCTGCCTATCGCTCTGGCAGGAATGATTTTCTCTGCCGGAATGAACTAAGAGCATGGTCATCTAGCAAGGCGAGCTCGTCAAGCACGCCTTGCCAGAAACAGGACAAAAATCGAAAACGACCCGGTCGAGAAAACCTAGGCCGACGGCTGCTTGGTCTTCCTGAGATAGGGCAGGATTGTCTCGTAAGCGCCGAAACGCTTGATCGCATCCTCGTTGGAAACGGCGGCGGTGATGATGACATCCTCTCCCTGCTTCCAGTTCGCCGGCGTCGCCACCTGGTGTTTAGCGGTCAGTTGCATGGAATCGACCGCGCGCAGGATCTCGTCGAAGTTGCGGCCCGTGGTCATCGGGTAGGTCAGCACCAGCTTGATCTTCTTGTCCGGTCCGATGACGTAGACCGAGCGTACCGTGGCGTTGTCGGCGGGCGTGCGGCCCTCCGACGTCTCGCCGGCTCCGCCCGGCAGCATGTCGTAGAGCTTGGCGACCTTGAGATCCTTGTCGCCGATCAGCGGATACTGCACCGTTTGGCCGGTCGCCGTCTTGATGTCGTCCTGCCATTTGCCATGGCTTTCGACCGGATCGACCGAAATACCGATGATCTTGACGTTGCGCTTCTTGAACTCGCCCTCGAGCCCGGCCATCGTGCCAAGCTCGGTCGTGCAGACCGGCGTGAAGTTCTTCGGGTGAGAGAACAGGATCGCCCAGCCGTCACCAATCCATTCATGGAACTTGATCGTCCCTTGCGTGGTCTCGGCGCTGAAGTCCGGCGCGATATCGTTGATACGAAGGCTCATGGCATATCTCCCCTGTAAACAGATTCCGCTAGAAGCAAGAGGCGGCAGATCATGCCGCCATCACATGTCCAAGCTCCGGCAATCCCCGCATCTTAGCGCAAAAATCGCGGCCGCGAGATAATATCAAACTCTTGTCGGCGGCAGAGCGAGAATTTTCATGCTGCCGGCGGCACCGCCAGCGGATGAGAGCCTGGGGTTGAACTCGAAAGCTGCGCTTTGCCTCAGGCCTTGTTGACCGCCAAGGTCGCCGTCAGGTCTTCCATCCGCTGTGCCAGCGCGCCAAGCGCGTTGGTCAGCACGCTGTCGTTCTTGTCGGCCTTGGTCAGCGCATCGTCGCGCGTCTTGCGCAAGGTCAGCACTTCGCTCTCCATGCCCTTGACGCGCTTCTGCAGCTCCGAGAGTTCGTCCATCACCATGATGCCGGCCATCACCGTCAGCCGCTGGTCGCCGATCTCGCCAAAGGAGTCCTTCAGATGCGAGACATAGCGGTCGAAACGTTCGGCAAGGTCGATCAGATGATCTTCCTGGCCTTCGTCGCAGGCCATCCGATACTGTTTGCCGTCGATGGAAACCGTGACTTGAGCCATGAGCCTACCTGTCCAGCCCCCTACCTGTCCAACACAGCGCGGATGGTTTCCATGGCGGTCACCAGCCGTCGCGAGACTTCCTTGTTGGCGTCTTCCAGCCGTTCGGCGCGCGCTTCGGAATTGTCGAGTTCCTGCGCCAGCCGGGAACGGTCGGCATTCATCCGCTGCACCTCGGCCTCGGCTTCCGAGTAATCGCGTTCATGCTCGAGCTTGGCCGCGACGGCGTTTTCCAGCCCCTCGATGGCCTTGCCCAGCCTGGCGATGACTTCCTTGAGTGTGGCTTCCCCGGTCATGGCCTTCGTCCTGTGCCCTGCCCATCACCGAATCGTTCGCGTTCAGAACGCGTTATCCAGGAAACATTAGGCACCGGGTGAAGGCAACGTCAACAAAGCTCTCGCGACTGTCCCCTGCTAACGCTAATGTAGACCCGCCGCCGGCATCACAAGGCCGGCAAATGTGCACCCGATTTGTTGACTAAAAGCGCGCGCCTGCTATGTGTCGCGCACCCTTTTCAAGGGCTCTCCCAAGCCCCCAAACCCCCACTTCTGGAGGAACCATGACGTCGCGTGAACAACATGACCGGATGGCCAATGCGATCCGCTTTCTCTCCATGGATGCCGTCGAAAAGGCGAATTCCGGCCATCCCGGCCTGCCCATGGGCTGCGCCGACATCGCCACGGTACTGTTCACGCGCTTCCTGAAATATGATCCCAAGGCCCCGCACTGGGCCGACCGCGACCGTTTCATCCTGTCGGCCGGCCATGGCTCGATGCTGCTCTATTCACTGCTGCATCTGACCGGCTACGAAGACATGACCATCGACCAGATCAAGCACTTCCGCCAGTTGGGATCGAAGACCGCCGGACACCCCGAATACGGCCATGCCGCCGGCATCGAGACGACGACCGGCCCGCTCGGCCAGGGCCTCGCCAATTCGGTCGGCTTCGCGCTCGGCGAGCGCATCATGAACGCCGCCTTCGGCAACGACCTCGTCGATCACTACACCTATGTGCTGGCTGGCGACGGCTGCCTGATGGAAGGTGTGTCCCAGGAAGCCATCGCGCTTGCCGGCCACCTCAAGCTCAACAAGCTGATCGTCTTCTGGGACAACAACAACATCTCGATCGACGGTCCGGTGTCGCTGTCCGACAACACCGATCAGGTCGCCCGCTTCCAGGCCTCCGGCTGGAATGCCAGCCATATCGACGGCACCGATCCGGAAGCCATCGCCTATGCCATCGAAGCCGCCCGTCATTCCGACAAGCCGACGATGATCGCCTGCAAGACGACCATCGGCTTCGGTGCGCCAACCAAGGCCGGCACCAACAAGGCGCACGGTTCGCCGCTCGGCGCCGAAGAGATCGCCGGCGCGCGGAAGTTCTTCAACTGGGATTCGCCGCCTTTCGATATCCCGGCAGACATCCTCGACGCCTGGCGCACCGCCGGCAAGGCCGGCGTCAAGGCGCGCACCGACTGGGAAGGCCGCCTGGCCAAGGCCGACGCAAAGCTGAAGGCCGAGTTCGAACGCCGAATCGATGGCAAGCTGCCATCCAATTTCGACGCCGTCATTGCCGACTACAAGAAGAAGCTCGCCGCCGACAAGCCGAAGGTCGCCACTCGCAAATCGTCCGAGATGGCGCTGGAAGTCATCAACGGCGCCGTGCCCGAGACCATTGGCGGTTCCGCTGACCTGACCGGCTCCAACAACACCAAGACCAGCCAGACCAAGAACATCACGTCGGACGATTATGGCCAGCGCTATGTGCACTACGGCGTCCGTGAGCACGGCATGGCGGCCGCGATCAACGGCCTGACGCTGCATGGCGGCCTCATCGCCTATGGCGGCACCTTCCTGTGCTTCTCCGACTATGCCCGTCCGTCGATGCGGCTGGCATCGCTGATGGGCATCCGCTCGATCTTCGTCATGACCCATGATTCCATCGGTCTGGGCGAAGACGGCCCGACCCACCAGCCGGTCGAGCATCTGGCCGCATTGCGCGCCATCCCCAACCACAATGTCTTCCGCCCGGCCGACGCGGTGGAAACCGCCGAGTGCTGGCAGATCGCCCTTGCATCGGAAAAGACGCCGTCGACCCTGGCGCTGACCCGCCAGAACCTGCCGACGGTGCGCAACGAATTTGTCGCTGAGAATCTCAGCAGCCAGGGCGCCTATGAACTGGCCGCGGCCAGCGGCGAGGCGGCGGTGACGATCTTCGCCACCGGCTCCGAGGTCGAGATCGCGCTCGGCGCCCGCGACCTGCTGGAAAAGCATGGCCATCCCACCCGCGTCGTCTCGGTGCCTTGCTTCGAACTGTTCGACCAGCAGAGCGCCGACTATCGCAAGAAGACGATCGGCAACGCACCGATCAAGATGGCGATCGAAGCCGGCATCCGCCAGGGCTGGGATCATCTGATCGGCTCCGACGGCATCTTCATCGGCATGACCGGCTTCGGCGCTTCGGGCACCATCGAACAGCTTTATCCGCATTTTGGCATCACCGCCGAAGCTGCGGCCAAGGCGGCGGAAGCCCGCCTGCATGCCAATTAGGTTCAAAGCCGGCGAAATCTCGCAACGCGGTTTCGCCGGGCTGGCCCAACCTAATCGATTTAAATCCACGTCGCCGCGGCTGGATTCTTTCCGCTTCCGCCGCTATGAAACCGCGGACCCATTGTCTGCCGTCCAGCTCCCAGGGAGAGAATAATGACCGTCAGAGTTGCCATCAACGGATTCGGCCGCATCGGCCGTAACATCCTGCGCGCCATCCATGAATCCGGCCGCAAGGACATCGACGTCGTCGCCGTCAACGATCTCGGCCCGGTCGAGACCAACGCGCACCTCCTGCGCTACGACAGCGTGCACGGCCGCTTCCCGCATGAAGTCTCGGTGTCCGGCGACCAGATCACCGTCGGCAAGGAGACGTTCAAGGTCACCGCGATCAAGGATCCGACGCAGCTGCCGTGGAAGGAACTCGGCATCGACATCGCGCTCGAATGCACCGGCATCTTCACCGCCCGCGACAAGGCCGCCGCGCACCTGACCGCCGGCGCCAAGCGCGTGCTGGTCTCGGCGCCCGCTGACGGCGCCGACCTCACCGTGGTCTACGGCATCAACCACGACCAGTTGACCAAGGACCACATCATCATCTCGAATGCGTCGTGCACCACCAACTGCCTGGCGCCGCTGGCCGCCGTGCTGCACGAGACGGTCGGCATCGAAAAAGGCATGATGACGACCATCCATTCCTACACCGGCGACCAGCCGACGCTGGACACCATGCACAAGGATCTCTACCGCGGCCGCGCCGCCGCGCTGTCGCAGATCCCGACCTCGACGGGTGCCGCCAAGGCGATCGGCCTGGTGCTCCCGGACCTCAAGGGCAAGCTCGACGGCATCTCGATCCGCGTGCCGACCCCGAACGTCTCGGTCGTCGATTTCAAGTTCATCGCCAAGCGTGCGACCACGGTGCAGGAGATCAACGACGCGGTGATCGCCGCCTCCAACGGCAAGCTCAAGGGCATCCTCGGCGTCACCCATCACCCGAATGTCTCGATCGACTTCAATCACGATCCGCGCTCCTCGATCGTGGCGCTCGACCAGACCAAGGTGATGGACGGCAACTTCGTTTCGGTGCTGTCCTGGTACGACAATGAATGGGGGTTCTCCAACCGCATGGGCGACACAGCAGTCGCCTTCGGCAAGACCATCGCCTGATCGCGGACCCCTCTTTCTCGAGACTTGAAACGCCCGGCTTCGTCCGGGCGTTTTTCATGGGTGCGCCTTGCGCCTTCACAATTGGTGTCCTGAGCGTCAAAACATCCAAAAATCAGCGGCATAGGCAAAAAACCACCCCGCCGCCTTGCAGTGGTCATGTCTTCGCCCCACTCTGCCGTAAAGCGAGAGAAAGAGGAATTCGAGGGGCAAATCACGGATGGAGCATGCGATCTATCTCGTCACGCTGGTCGGTACAGCGCTTGTCGTCGCCGCCGCCTTTTCGAGCCTGATCGCCTTCCGCTTCGGCGCCCCTCTTCTGCTCCTGTTTCTTTGCATTGGCCTGGCCACCGGCACCGACGGTCTCGGCATCCATTTCGACAATGCCCGCATCGCCTATTTTGCCGGCTCACTGGCGCTCGCCGTCATCCTGTTCGATTCCGGCTTCGGCACGCCACTCAACGCCTTGCGGCAGGCGGCAGGCCCGGCCCTGTCGCTGGCGACCTTCGGCGTGCTTGTCACCACCGGCCTGTTCGGCGCCGCCGCCCACTATCTGCTCCACCTGACCTGGCTGGAATCCTTCCTGCTCGGCGCCGCTGTCGCCTCCACCGATGCCGCGGCCGTGTTCTTCCTGCTGCGCGCAGGCGAGATCAATCTGCGCGAACGCGTGCGCTCTACGCTCGAGGTGGAATCCGGCACCAACGACCCGATCGCGATCTTCCTGACCATCACCCTGGTCGAGGTCATCGCCGCCCACGCCAACCCAGAGACAAATGTCCTGGTCACCAGCCTGTTCCTCGGCTTCCTCCTCAACATGGGTCTCGGCGCCATCGTCGGCGTGCTCGGCGGCCTCGCCATCGTACGCCTCGTCGACCGGCTCAATCTCGACCACGGCCTGCTGCCGATCTTCGTATTGACCTTGTCGCTGATGGTGTTTGCCGCCGCCGGCGCCATTGGCGGCTCGGGCTTCCTGGCGGTCTATATCGCCGGCCTCATCGCCGGCAACTCCGACATCCGCGCCGTCACCATCCTCAAGCGCTTCCAGGACGGTATGTCATGGTTGGCGCAGATCATCATGTTCCTCATCCTTGGCCTGTTCGCGACGCCGTCGCAGTTTCCGGCGATCATGGTGCCGGCGGTGCTGCTCGGCCTGTTCCTGATGTTCGTCGCGCGGCCGATCGCGGTCTGGCTGTGCCTGGTCCCATTCCGCCTGCCGCGTCCCGAGGTCGCCTTCGTTTCCTGGGTCGGCCTGCGCGGCGCGGTGTCGATCCTGCTCGCCATCACCCCGCTGCTCGGCGGCCTGGAAAACGGCCGTGTCATCTTCAACACCGCTTTCATCATCGTGCTGGTGTCGCTGGTCATCCAGGGCTGGACGGTCGGGCCGCTGGCACGCCGCCTCGGCCTGATCGTGCCGGCGCGCCTTGGACCGCTGGACAAGGTCGAGCTGGAATTGCCGGGCTCGGCGCATCACGAGCTTCTCGCCTATCGCGTCGCACACGGCAGTCCGGTGGCGCGCGGCGAGCGCATCCCGCGCTGGGCACGGCCCTCGCTGGTGCTGCGCGACGGCCGCTCGATGCGCTTCCAGGACATGGGCCGGCTCGCCGCCGGCGACCAGGTCTACATCTTCGTGCCGGATCGCTATCCGCGCCTGCTCGACAAGCTGTTCGCCAGTCGCGCGGTGGTCGATCCCGAGGACGCCGATTTCTTCGGCGCTTTCGCCGTCGATCCGGCACGCTCCGCCGCCGAACTGGAAGTGGCCTATGGGCCCGGCCTCACCGACGCGGAGCAGCAACTGACCGTCGGCGCGCTGGTCACGGCGCGGCTCGGCGGCCATGCCGAATATGCCGACCGGGTGCTCCTCGGCCCGATCGAACTGATCGTTCGCGATGTCGACGACAAGGGCAAGATCACAGGCCTCGGCCTTTCCTTCGAGCCGACCGCGCCGGTGGCGCGGGTGCCGGTTTTCCTCAGCGCCGGCGAAATCGGCGACCGTCTCTCCACCTTCATCCGCAACTGGCGCAAGCCTACCGAGACGCGGGCGGCCGAGGCGCGGGCGGACGAGACGCCGACCCCGGAACCCGCGCCCGAAAAGGCGGCACCCGGAAACTGACAGCTTCGATTGTCGGCGCTGCCCTTCATCCGGCCACGGCACAAAATCGTGCCGCCTTCAAAAATTCGTTTCGAACCCGGCCTAAGCCTTGCATCATCGTTGGCGCGGGGTATGGTCCCCCGATTTTTCGCGAAAGGAACCCGAATGGCCGCCTTCAAGACACTCGACGACATCGGCAGCATCAGCGGTAAGCGCGTGCTGGTGCGCGTCGATCTCAACGTGCCCGTCACTGAGGGCAAGGTCACCGACGCCACCCGAATCGAACGCATTGCACCGACAATCGCCGAACTGTCCGGCAAAGGCGCCAAGGTCATCCTGCTTGCCCATTTCGGCCGGCCCAAGGATGGTCCCTCGCCCGAATTCTCGCTGGAGCCGATCGCCAAGGCGACGGCCGACGTGCTCGGCCGCCCCGTTGGCTTCGCCAGTGACTGCGTCGGCGACACGGCGGCAAGCGCCGTCGCCGCCATGAACAAGGGCGATGTGCTGCTGCTCGAAAACACCCGCTTCTACAAGGCCGAGGAAAAGAACGATCCGGCCTTCACCGAACGGCTCGCCGCCAATGGCGACATCTTCGTCAACGATGCCTTTTCCGCCGCGCACCGCGCCCATTCGTCGACCGAGGGGCTGGCGCATCTGTTGCCTGCCTTTGCCGGCCGCACCATGCAGGCCGAACTCGAAGCGCTGGAGAAGGGTCTGGGAAAACCGGTCCGTCCGGTCGTTGCCATCGTCGGTGGCGCCAAGGTTTCGACCAAGATCGACCTGCTGATGAACCTGGTGAAAAAGGTCGACGCGCTGGTCATCGGTGGCGGCATGGCCAACACCTTCCTTGCCGCGCGCGGCACCGATGTCGGCAAATCGCTGTGTGAGCATGATCTCGCCACGACCGCCAAGCAGATCATGATCGAGGCGGCCGAGGCCGGCTGCGCCATCATCCTGCCGGTCGACGGCGTCGTTGCCAAGGAATTCAAGGCGGGCGCGGCCTGCGAGACCGTCGCCATCTCGGATGTGCCGGCGGACGGCATGATCCTTGATGTCGGCGCCAGAACCGTGACGACCATCGGCGAATGGATCGACCGCGCCGCGACGCTGGTGTGGAACGGCCCGCTCGGCGCCTTCGAGATCGCGCCCTTCGACCATGCGACGGTGGCGGCGGCCAAGCACGCTGCTCAACGCACCAGAGCCGGCAAGCTGGTCTCGGTCGCCGGCGGCGGCGATACGGTGGCGGCGCTCAACCATGCCGGTGTCGCCGACGACTTCACCTATGTCTCGACCGCCGGCGGCGCGTTCCTGGAATGGATGGAAGGCAAGCCGCTGCCCGGCGTCGATGTGCTCAAACGCTAGACACGCTTGGCGTCGCGGAACGCGGCAAACAAACAAGCCGATCAACACATGGAGAACGGGCGGGATCGTCCGGGACTTTCAATCGATTCGAGCTTTCCGATGCCCTTCCTTTGGCGGTAGACTTCCCTTAAGCGCGGAACGAACCCCTTCAGGAGAAGCAGAATGAGCGAACGTCTCGAAGACATTGCCGCCGCGATCGTCGCCGATGGCAAGGGCCTGCTGGCCGCCGATGAAAGTTCCGGAACCATCAAGAAGCGCTTCGACGTCATCGGCGTCGAATCGACCGCCGACAGCCGCCGCGACTACCGCGAGATGATGTTTCGCGCCAGGGACGCGATGACCCGCTACATTTCCGGCGTCATCCTCTACGACGAGACGATCCGCCAGAAGGCCGCCGACGGCACGCCGCTGGTCGACATCATCAAGGCGGCCGGCGCCATACCCGGCATCAAGGTCGACGCCGGCGCCAAGCCTCTGGCCGGCTTTCCCGGCGACACCATCACCGAGGGCCTCGACGGCCTGCGCGAGCGCCTTGCCGACTATTATAAGCTCGGCGCCCGCTTCGCCAAATGGCGCGCGGTGATCGACATCGATCAGGCCAAGGGCGTGCCCTCGGCCAACTCGATCAACTCGAATGCCCACGCACTCGCCCGCTATGCGGCACTTTGCCAGGAGGCCGGCATCGTGCCGATCGTCGAGCCGGAAGTGCTGATGGACGGAGCCCACGACATCGACACCTGCTATGAAATCTCAAAGGCCACGCTGATCAAGCTCTATGACGAACTCCATGCGGCGCGCGTGGTCCTCGAAGGCACCATCCTGAAGCCCAACATGGTGCTGGCCGGCAAGAAATCGGGCAAGGTGAGCAGCCCTGAAGAAGTCGCGGCAAAGACCATAAAACTGTTTCGTGAGACCGTACCGGCAGCCGTGCCGGGCATCGCCTTCCTCTCCGGCGGCCAGGAGGACGAGGAAGCGACCGCCAACCTCAACGCCATCAACGCCATCGGCCCGCACCCATGGAAGCTGACCTTCTCCTACGGCCGCGCGCTGCAGGCCGCGCCGCAGAAAGCCTGGAGCGGCAAGGCGTCGAACGTCGCCGCCGGCCAGGCCGCCTTCTCCCATCGCGCCCATATGAACCATCTGGCGGCGCTTGGAAAATGGAAGGCGAGCCTCGAACGGGCCGCCTGATCACAGCGCTTCCATATTCCTTCGAACCCGGGCCGATGCGCCCGGGTTTTTATTTGCGGCCTTGCCGGGCTTGGGATGGAGCCTCCCCGTCCCTATCTCCTTTACGGCGCTGGAGCCCGAAAAATGGAATCCGGTTTTCTCGGACAAACGGAAACCGTTTGTCCAGAGATCATGCTCAGACAAACAGCCGGCGATGTCGGTTTGCGCCCATCCCGAACGTCCTTGGGGGTGGCACGGACACGGAGAGGGTCATGCATCGCAACAAGGTCGTTTCGCGCGAAGACTGGTTCCGGGCGCACAAGGCGCATCTGGCGCGCGAGAAGGAACTGACACGGCTTCGCGAGCGGATCGCGGCTGAGCGGCGGGAGCTTCCCTGGCTGAAGATCAGGAAGGACTATGTCTTCGAGACAGAGCAAGGGCCGAGGAAACTGACCGACCTGTTTGGCGCCAACAGCCAGCTGATCGTCTATCACTTCATGTTCGGGCCGGGTTGCGACCATCATTGCGAGGGCTGCTCGTTCCTTGCCGACCATATCGACGGCGCCAATCAGCACCTCAGGCATCACGACGTGTCGCTGGTCGTGATCTCGCGCGCGCCGCTGGCGGAACTTCTGCCCTACAAGCGGCGCATGGGCTGGAAATTCGACTGGCTGTCGTCCTATGCCTCGGATTTCAACTTCGACATGCAGGTCTCGTTCACCGACAGGCAGATCGCCGCCGGCGACACCACCTACAATTTCGAGACCCGTCCCCGGACATCGAAGGAGCTTCCCGGCACCAGCGTTTTCTACAGGAACGAAACCGGCGACATCTTCCTCACCTTCATGTCGCGCGCCCGCGGCGGCGAGGCGCTGATCGGCACATATGACTATCTCGACATGACGCCGAAGGGCCGCAACGAAAACGGCCCCTATCACGGTTTGATGGACTGGGTGCGGCTGCACGACGAATATCAGGACCGGCGGGCGGCAAAGCCGAATTGCTGCGACTGAAGGCTTTCAACCGGGCACAAACTTGCGCTAAGGCTGCCTTGATCGTTAACGGTATTGCCATGCGCTTCCCGGCCCTCCTCACCTGGCTCGCTTACCCGGTATATGTCTGGCAAGGCCTCGGCGTGCGCCGCCGCACGACGCGCATGCTGCCGGCGCAGGGGCCGGTCATGCATGAAATATCAGGCACGGCGCCGGCGATCTCGCTTCTGGTGCTGGGCGATTCCTCCGCCGCTTCGGTCGGCATCGGCAATTCGGAAAACGGACTTGCCGCGCAACTCGCCGTGCTGATTGCGCAAAACACCGGCCGCGCCGTGCGCTGGCGAGCCGCCGGCTTCAATTCGGCGACGTCAGGCCAGATCCGCGACCATGTCCTGTCCAATCTGTCGGCCGATCCATGGACGCACATCGTGCTCGCCATCGGCACCAACGACACCAAGAATTTTCATTCCGTGCCGCGCTTCAAGAAGGAATTCGGCGGCCTGCTCTATGCGCTCCGTGCCAAATGGCCGGAGGCACGGGTGGTGTGGTCGCCGGTGCTGGAGTTCACGCGAGCGCCGGCGATGCCGCCGCTCCTCGGCAAGATCCTCGAGATCCGCGCCACCGAAATGAATCGGATGGGCGAACGCCTCTGCCTGGAGCGCGGTGCGGTGCCGGCGGCGCGCCTGCCCATCACAAATCCCGAGGCGGGCTTTGCCTCCGACGGCTTTCACGCCTCGGAAGCAGGCTACCGCGCCTGGGCCGAGCATCTCGTCGACCCGGTGCTTGCCAGAGGCTGACGCGGCCGCCTTGGCCGGTGCTGGCCTAGGTCCAGTGCCCAAGCACAGCTGTTATGGAAATCGCGGCCATTGCCAGCAGCGCCAGCTTCCAGAAGTCGCCGCGCCGTTTCAGCCCCGGCCAGCCGAGCGGCTTGATCAACTGGATCACCATAATGCCAACAATGACGAGCGCGAGGAGTTTCGACATGCCGCCTTTGACCAGCAACGCGGCCGGCTGTCAAAGCGCGTCCTTCGTCGCCTGAGAAGAATGGGCGCCGCGATCCCGAACCGGAACGCGGCGCCCACCTTCGACCAGGGAGCGATCTACTTCAGCGGCTTGAGGCCGGCCTCGATCGAGGCGCGTTTCGCTTCCAGGAAGGGCGGCAGGGCCAGGCTTTCACCCAGTGCCTCCAGCGGCTCGTCGGCGGTGAATCCCGGCCCGTCGGTGGCGATTTCGAACAGGATGCCGTTCGGCTCGCGGAAGTAGAGCGAGCGGAAGTAATAGCGCTCGACCTCGCCGCTCGACGGCAGACGGAATTCGACCAGCCGGGCAGTCCATCGATGCAGCGTCTCCTGGTCCGGCGCCCTGAAGGCGACATGGTGAACCGCACCCGCACCTTGCCGCGCCGGCGCCAGCCCTGGCTGCACCAGGACATGCAGTTCCGCCGCCGGCCCTCCCTCTCCCATTTCGAAGACGTGAACCTGGCCTTCCGGCGACACATACTTGCGTGCCTCGCGCATGTTCATAACCTTGATCACCACCGCCTCGGTGTTGGTGATATCAGGAACGCTGATGACGATCGGCCCGAGCCCGCGGATCTGATGCTCGGCCGGCACCGGGCTTTGCGCCCAGGGATGGCTGTCGCCCTTGCCGCCGTCGCTGACGAGCCGAAGGCGCTGGCCTTCGGGATCCTCGAAATCCAGACTGGGGTAGCCGCCGATGTCGGAGATCTCTCCTGTCGCGATGCCTTCGTCCGCCAAGTGCTGCTTCCACCAGGCAAGGCTGTCCTGGCTGCGGACCCTGAGGCTGGTCCGCACGATGCTGTGCGTGCCGCGCTTCTCGCGTCCGACAGGCCAATCGAAGAAGGTGAGATCGGTGCCCGGTGTGGCTTCGCCATCGGCATAGAAGAGGTGATAGGCCGAGGTGTCGTCCTGGTTCACCGTCTTCTTGACCAGCCGCAGGCCCAGCACCTTCGTGTAGAAGTGAAGATTGCCCGGCGCATTGGCGGTGATGGCGGTCAGATGATGGATTCCTGTCAGTTGCAAGCTCATGGTCGTCTCCCTGTTTTCGGGGAAGAATTTTCTCCCTTCATATCAGAACCGCGGCCACATCGCTGAAGACCATGCGTGCCGACAGTCCGTCGCTGAAAGCTGAACAGCAGCGCCTTGACCGGCACCCCTTGCGGTGAACGGTCGCCAACCAAGAGCCTGCCGTGGTCTCGGTCTGATGTGGTGAGAAAACGATGCTTTTCCTGCCGGAGGTTCCGGTCGGAACTATTGTCGTGTGCCCTGCCACCCTCCTGACAGACTGCTGTCAGGAGGGGTATGCGATAGTGTCTCCATACACAGAGAGGAGACTAGCCATGAACGGTTTTACCATTCTGCGCGGCATGCAGCACTATGTCGGCAAGATCCGCACGATGCGCAACGAGATCCGCACCCAGCGGTTCATGAACTCGCTGCCGGAGGACATTCGCAAGGATATCGGCTGGCCGGACATGTATGCCGACCGTCGCTTTCGCGGCAATTGAGACGAATTTCGACCCGGCGGTTGGACGTGGGCGCGTCAACGCCCAGATAAAAAGCCCAGCAGCAAGGTTTGGCGCGCGAGGAATGGAGCGAGCTTATGCCTGAACGAAAGACAATCGGCTTTCTTTTCATCGAAGGCTTTGCCGACTGGGAATACGGGCTGCTGGCGGCCTCGGCGGTCGAATGGTTCGGCGCCCGCGCCGTATCGCTGACGCCCGACGGCAAGCCGGTGACCGGGATCAGCGGATTCCGGCTGACGCCCGATCGCTCGGCAGAGGCGGATGAGAATACCGATCTCGACGCCGTCGCCGTCATCGGCTCCGATCAGTGGTTTGGCAAGGCACCGCCGGATGTTACCGACCTGCTCAACGCCGTTGCATCGCGCGACGGCGTGGTCGGCGGTATCTGCGCCGGCACGCTGGCGCTGGCCCGCGCCGGCCTGTTCGAGAAAGCCAGGCACACCAGCAATGGCCGCGACTGGATCAATGGTCATGAGGCCGGCTATGCCGGCGACAGCAATTATCAGGATGTGCCGTATGCCGTGGCTGACGGCAAGATTGTTTCCGCGCCCGGTTCGGCGCCAGGCACCTTCGCACTCGCCTTTCTCAACACACTCTATCCGGAAAGAGGCAGCGATCTCGCCCAGATGCGAACACTGTTCGCCAAGGAGTATGCTGAAGCCTCCTGACAGTATGCTGTCAGGAGGGACGTGCGATGGTGCGAGCCTCAGACACTGCGCATCGGCGGTCGAAAGGGCGATCGATGAAGAGTTGGAACGACAGGCTGGACACACCAGGCAGCAACGGCGTGAAGCCGACGCCGCGCACGATGGCCGATGTCGTCGAAGGTCAGTCGATGCTGGTGCCGACGCCGCGTCAGGTCGATGATTTCATCCGCTCGATTTCCGAAGGAGTCGAGGTGGACGTGCGTGCGTTGCGCACGGCGCTCGCCATCGAGCATGGCGCCGAAGTGACATGTCCTGTCACCATCGGCTATCATCTTCGCACGGTTGCGGAGGCCGCCAATGAGGATCTCGAGCACGGCATGACACTGAGGGACGTAGCACCCTTCTGGCGCGTGCGTGATGCGAAGACGCCGACAACGAGTAAACTTCCTTCGGCGCGGCATTCGTCGCCACGCAGCGCAAATGCGAAGGGCTGACGCCGTAATGCATGTCGTCTGGAAGTGGACCCGGTCCGGGAGCCACGGCATGCATGGGAACAACACTGGGGAAGCAAACGATGCGCCGCGCCGACAGGCTCTTTCAGATTGTGCAGCATCTGCGTGGTGGCCGTCTGGTCACCGCTCAGAAGCTCGGCACGTGGCTCGAGGTTTCCGAGCGAACCATCTACCGCGATATTGCCGACCTGCAGTCGACCGGCGTGCCGATCGACGGCGAGGCCGGCGTTGGCTACATGATGAGAGAGGGTTTCGACCTTCCGCCGCTGATGTTCACACGTGACGAGATCGTCGCGCTGGTTGCCGGCGCCCGCATGGTGCGTGCCTTTGGCGGCGCCGCCATGGCGCGCGCCGCCGACGAGGCACTGGTCAAGATCGGCGCCGTACTGCCCGACGCCGAAAAGGACCGCATCGCCCGCACCGAGATCCATACGCCGATGTGGGTGGTCAGTGATGCCGCCCGCGAGGCGATCGACCTGATCGAGCGCGCGGTCGAAAAGCGCCAGGTGCTGACCATCGACTACTCGGACGAGGCCGGCCGCGGCACCGCCCGCGATATCCGTCCGCTTGGCTTGTGGTTCTGGGGCAAGGTGTGGACGCTGGTCGCCTGGTGCGAGATGCGCGATGACTTCCGCGCCTTCCGCATCGACCGCATCGCCTCGGTGGTGATCGCCGGCCGCATCTTCAAGCCGGAGCGCGGCAAGCAGCTCGCCGACTTCTACCGGGCCGTGGAGCGCAGCGAGGATTACGGCATGGCGCCGGATCGCGCCGCGCGGACCTGAGACCTGACGCACCCCACAAAAAAGCCCGCTCGAAGCGACGCTCGAAGCGGGCTTTTTCTTGGAATGTCGGACAATCTTACTCGTCGTCGTCGTCGTTGTCCGTGTTCTTCGACTTCAAGGCCGAGAGCTTGGCGAACACGGCGTTTGCGTCGAGTTCGGCATCCTCGTCCTTCGGCTTCTCGGGAGCCGGCACCAACCGCTCGGTCAGGGCCGCCGGCAGCAGCGTGTCACCGACCGGCTGCGCCTGTTCGCGACCGCGTGAGGCACGGTTGACTTCCATGTCGAGGTCGATCTGCGAGGCAAGGCCCAGCGTCACCGGATCCATCGGCTGCAGATTGGCCGAGTTCCAATGCTTGCGCTCGCGGATCTGCTCGATCGTCGACTTGGTGGTGCCGACGAGGCGCGAGATTTGCGCGTCCTTGAGCTCGGGATGGTTGCGCACCAGCCAGAGAATGGCATTCGGCCGGTCCTGCCGCTTCGACAGCGGCGTGTAGCGCGGACCCTTGCGCTTGGATTCGGGCACCCGCACCTTGGGCTCCGAAAGCTTCAGGCGCTGGTTCGGGTCTTTCTCGGCGCGCGCGATCTCGTCGCGGGTCAGCTGGCCGGTCATGATCGGATCCATGCCCTTGATGCCTTGCGCCGATTCGCCGTCGGCGATCGCCTTGACCTCGAGCGGATGCAGCCCGCAGAACTGCGCGATCTGCTCGAAGGAAAGCGCGGTGTTGTCGACCAGCCAGACGGCGGTCGCCTTGGGCATCAGCAGCGTATTGGCCATTTAAAAATCCTTCTCGTTCGCCCGCGTTCCCGCGCGGGCGGTGGTTTGGAGCCACCAAAATGGGAAATTCGCGGCCTGTATAACCGTTCCATTGTTGTTTCGCAATGTTTTTGGAAGCAATGACTGGATGGCGCTCGCGCCAATGCCGCGAGCGAAACTGCGCCCAAAACGACAAAACCCGCCGGACTGTGTCCAGCGGGCTCGGAACCGCGACGGGAATCCCGTCTGACGCGGCTCTGGCTTGCCAGGCGTAACCTTCGCGGGTCACGCTCGACGGTTAGATGGCCCTGCGGGCGATCTTTTCGATGTCGGCGCGGTTGATGCCGAGGTCGCTGAGCTGACGTGCGTTGAGGCGGTTCAGTTCGCGGACGGTCTCGTTGTACATACGCCAGTTACGGTAAGCGCGGATCGGGTTCATGATAGTCCTCCAAATCGGTGTTCGTTTTCGATGGTGCTCAAATAGGCGTCATCGATGAGGACTTGAATGGCTGATTTTGCATAGCAATGATGCAAATGCTGCATTGCAGCATTAAGCATCTGTTCATCTTGTAGGCAGTGAGGCGCACGCCAGGGACGTATTCGGCTTCAAGTGATGCCGGGTTAGCCGACGTCCAGCACGATCTTGCCGATATTCTCGCCGTCTTCCATGCGCTCATGCGCCCGCCAGGCTTCGCTGAGCGGGAAGATCATGTCCATCACCGGCGCCACCTTGCGGGTACCGAGCAACGGCCACACCTGCGCTTCCAGCGCCGCCGCGATCGCCGCCTTGAACTCGACGGTGCGCGGCCTCAGCGTCGACCCGGTGTGGACGAGCCGCTTGACCATGATCTTGGAGAAATCGGCGCTCGCCACGGCACCGGCCTGCACGGCAATCTGGACGATACGGCCTTCGACCGCCGCGGCCTCGTAGTTGCGCGCCACATAGTCGCCGCCGACCATGTCGAGGATGACATTGGCGCCCTTGCCGCCCGTTGCCTCCTTCACCGCGGCAACGAAATCCTCCTCGCGATAGTTGATCGCGCGGTCGGCGCCGAGCTTCAGGCAGGCATCGCATTTCTCCTTGCTGCCGGCGGTGGTGATGACATAGGCGCCGAAGGCCGAGGCAAGCTGGATTGCCGTGGTGCCGATACCGGACGAACCGCCATGGACGAGCAGCGTCTCGCCGCGCTTCAGGCCGCCGCGCTCGAACACATTGTGCCAGACGGTGAAGTAGTTTTCCGGCACGGCCGCTGCTTCGGTGTGGGTGAAGCCGGCCGGCAGCGGCAGCACGCTGCCGGCATGAACCTTGACATATTCGGCATAGCCGCCACCGGGTGTGAGCGCGCAGACGCGGTCGCCAATGCGCCAGCGCGATATGTCGTCGCCGACGGCCGCCACTTCGCCCGACGCCTCGAGGCCCGGCAGGTCCGAGGCGCCGGGCGGCGGCGGATAGGCGCCCTTGCGCTGCTGGATATCGGGCCGGTTGACGCCGGCGGCATGCACCTTGATCAGTATCTCGCCGGGGCCGGGCTGCGGCACGTCGCGTGTTTCCGGCTTCAGCACCCTTGGGCCACCCGGCTCCGAGATCGCAATGGCCGTCATTCTTGCCGGAATTTTCTGTCCGCTCGCCATGAGATTTCCCGTCTTTCCTCGCCGTTATCCGATCGGCCGTTTGCATCGACGCCCCTGCCCTATGTATGCTGATTGCCAAATCAGGCAAATGGCCAAATCAGGGAGGAGCGACGATGGCGATCTTCGACGACGAACCCAAGAAGGCGCGCCCGCATGAGATCGGGCAGGACCTGTCGCTGCTTTCCGTCGGTGAATTGTCGGAACGCATCGGCATCCTGCGAGACGAGATCGCCAGGCTGGAGGCCGAGCTCAAGGCCAAGGACACCACCAAATCGGCTGCCGAGGCGCTGTTCCGCCGCGGATAGCAGCGCGGGCGCAAAGGCCCGCCGCCGAAAAGCCCGAATGCGACGGTCTTCAGACCCAGCGCCCCTGTCAAACACGAGCCGGATCAAACAATGTTCGCAACCTACCGCCCGATCCTCTCGCTGCTTCGCGGCACCGCCTTCCTGCTGGCGGCGTCCGGATTGCACGGGCTGCTGCTGCCGCTGCGCGGTCAGTTGGAAGGCTTCTCGACCGCATCGCTCGGCCTGATGGGCACGGCCTGGGCCGGCGGCTTCGTCACCGGCTGCTTCTTCGCGCCGCGCATCGTGCGCCGCGCGGGCCATGTGCGCGCCTTCGGCGCCTTTGCCGCGTCGGGCGCCATCGTGGCGCTGCTCACCGGGCTGATCATCGACGAATATGTCTGGATCCTGCTGCGCGCCTTCACCGGCTTCACCATGGCCGGCGCCTTCATGGTCATCGAAAGCTGGCTGAACGAGAAAGCCACCAACGAGAATCGCGGTACCGTCTTCGGCCTCTACATGATGGTCACCTATGCCTCGATCATGGGCGGGCAGATGATCGTCGCCGGTGGCGACGTGAAATCGGCGTCGCTGTTCATGATCACCGGCATCCTGTTTTGCCTGTCGCTCATTCCGACCGCGGTCTCGAGCGCTTCCCACCCCAAGCCGCTGCAGGATGTCTCGCTCGACGTCAAAGGCCTTTATGCCAATTCGCCGGTGTCGGCCGTCGCTTGCGTATTGATCGGCATCGCCAACGGCGCCTGGGGCACGCTTGGCGCGGTCTATGGGGCCCGCATCGGCATTTCCACGGCCGAGATCGCCCTGATGATGAGCCTTGTGGTCGTTGCCGGTGCTGCCATGCAGCTTCCGGCCGGGCGTCTGTCCGACAAGACCGACCGGCGTTTCGTGCTGGCGGGGGCGGCTTTCGGCGCGGCCCTGTTCGCGCTCATGATCTTCCTGTTCGAGCCACGCTCCAGCGTCTTCGTCATCGTCTTCACCGCGGCCTATGGCGCCTTCGCCTACACGCTCTATTCGATCGCCGTGGCGCATGCCAACGACCACGCGCGCTCGGAGGATTTCGTCAAGGTGTCGGGCGGCCTGCTGCTGCTCTACGGCTTCGGCACGATGATCGGCCCCTTGCTGGCCGCCGCCCTGATGGGCTGGATGCGCCCGGAAGGCCTGTTCCTGGCGACCGCCTTCGCGCATCTCTGCCTGGCCGGCTATACGCTGCTGCGCATCAGCCGCCGCGCGCCGGTACCGATCGGCGATCGTGACGCCTTCAAGACGCAGCCGGCCGACCGTTCGGTGACGCCGGAAGCATTGCGGCTTGACCCCAGAAGAAAAGCAGAAGCAGACGGTTGAGATTCGAAAGGCTTTGCCCCACAAATAAGGCATGATGTTTTCCGACGCCTTCATGGCGATTGCCGATCCCAACCGGCGCCATCTTCTGGAAGAACTTCGCCGCGGCCCGAAAACCGTCAACGAACTCGCTTCGGGTTTGCCCGTATCGCGGCCAGCCGTTTCGCAGCATTTGAAAGTACTGCTCGATGCCGGGCTGGTCCACGCCAAAGCCGAAGGCACAAGACGCGTCTATACGGTGAGCAATACCGGCTTCCTCAAACTCAACATCTGGCTCGATCAGTTCTGGGAAGCCTGACCCGTTCGGTCGGACGTGCCGTGCCCTCGGCCAGTTGGCTGACCGAAGGGGGCCGCGCGATAGCCGATCAATCATCTGCCGCCGCGCCGGGTCGGCGAGCGCCTGGAACATCCGATCAATCTGGGCAGGATCGTGCAGCATCGCGATCAGCCGTCATTGTAGGGGAAGAACTTGAAGTAGGGCTGCGCCTCCTCGATCACCCTGGCGAAGGGAGGCCGTTGCACCAGCCGGTCGTGATAGCGCTTCACGGCCGGGTAGTTGTCGCCGAACGGTTCGACCTTGTTGGCATAGAACAGCGCGGGGGACGCCGCGCAATCGGCCATGGTGAAGGTGTCGCCCATCGCCCAGGTCTTCGAGCGCATATCCTCTTCGATGATGGCGTAGGAGTTGCGCAACAGAGCGCGGGCCTGCTCGACGCCGAATGGATCGGTCTTGTCCTGTGGACGCAACCGGTCACCGACGATCTTCTGCATCGGCTCCTGCACGTAGAAATCATAGAAGCGATCGGCCTGGCGGACTGCCAGCGCCAGATCGATGTCGGCGGGAACGAGGTCGACCGGTCCCGGATAATGCGCGGCCAGATATTCGACGACGATGGTCGACTCCAGCACTGTGCGGTCGCGCGCATCGTCGCGCAGCGCCGGCATCTTGCCGCTCGGCGAAATCTTCAGGAAGGCCGCGCGCGATTGCTCGTCGCCGAGATCGACGATATCTGGCGTAAACGGCGTGGCGTTCTCATAGAGCGCGATCAACGGCTTCCAGCAGAAGGAGGCCAGCGGATGGAAATGAAGCGTCAGGGACATGTCTTGCTCGTCTGTCTCGTGGTTCGGCGATGGCCGGCGCTGTGCTGCCGAGTAGAGGCAAATACTGAAGCATTAACTTTGCGACAGGCGCTGTTCGTCAAGGCCCGCTTTTGTCGCCCTAAGCGGCTTGGGTGTGGGCGACGATAGCGGCGGATATCTTCGTCCAGTCGTCCGGATGCAGCTCATGGCCGCCGCCTTCTATGCGGATGATTTTCGCGCCGGCGACAGCCTTGGCCAGCGCCTCGCCATGCTCGACCGGGAAGATCGGATCCGCCGTGCCATGGATGACCAGCAACGGCGCCGTCATCTCGTGCAGCCGGCCCTTCCATGCGTCACCGCCCCGAAGCATGAAATGGTTGGTCGCGCTCAGGAAGCCGCCGGAACGATCGTAGTCCTGCTCGACGAACGCCCTCATCCGGGCCTCGTCGAATGGGTGCGCGGTGCTGGCGATCGCCCGCGCGTCCCTGACGATGAAATCGATGACCTGGTCACGGTCCGACCAATCGACCTTGGCTCCCTCGGCTGAATGCTCGGCATAGGCATCACTGGTTTGCGGCAGATGCGACGTGTCGATCCCTATCGGCGAGCTGCTGATCACGGTCAGCGACGCGACACGGGACGGATGCTTGAGCGCCACAAGCTGCGCGATCATGCCGCCCATCGACATGCCGGCGACATGCGCCTTGCCGATGCCGTGGTCGTCGAGGACACGCATCGCATCGTCGGCCATATCATCGAAAGTGTAAGGGGGCTCGCCCGGTCTATATTTGGTCGAACGGCCGGTATCGCGATTGTCATAGCGGATCACGAACAGGCCGGAATCGGCCAACTTCCGGCACAGCGCCTCCGGCCACCACAGCATGGAGGCCATCGCGCCCATGATCAGCAACAGTGGCGGGTTCGCCGGATCACCAAAGGCCTCGGACATGATTACGGGACGTTCGATCGTCGTCATGACGCGGTCTCCCCCGTTGTAATACTGATTGTATTTTGCAATCGGTTGCACGATAATAAAACCGATACGATAATGCAACCGGTTTTGGAGAAAAATCTTATGAGCATGGATCGCCGGTCCGGATGTCCGATCAACCTGTCGCTGGAAGTGTTCGGCGACCGCTGGAGCCTGATCATCCTTCGCGACATGATCTTCGGCGGCAGACGCCATTTTCGCGAGCTGCTCAACGGGTCGATGGAAGGCATCGCCTCCAACATCCTCGCCGACCGGCTGAAGCGCCTGATGGAGCTGGGCATGCTGACCAAGGCCGACGACCCCTCGCACAAGCAGAAGGCGATCTACAGTCTGACCGAGATGGCGATCACGCTGGTGCCGATCCTCGCCCATCTCGGCGCCTGGGGCCGCGTATGGCTGCCGGTCAGCGAAGAACTCTCGATCCGCGCCGAGCTCTTGGAAAAGGGCGGACAGCCGATGTGGGACAAGTTCATGGACGAGTTACGCCACGAACATCTCGGCGTGCCGCTCGACAAAGCTTCTGGTCCTTCTGTCCGCGCGACCCTGCAGGCCGCCTATCAGGCGGTGGTTGCCAGCAAGGCACCCGCCGCCAACCCGGCCGCTTGACCAACTTATTTTCCCGTTTTCGGACCGGCTCTGCTACAAGAGGCGGAAAATCAAGATTCACGGGATTGGATAAAGCTCTTGGTTGAGAACTCTAGGGATGCTGCCCGCGCGCGCGCCGAGCTGCGTTTCAAGAAGCAGGAAGAGGCGGCAACCGTCCGCCAGAAGGCGATGGCCGAATACGTCGCCGAGAGCGACGCCCGCCAGGCCAAGACCAACAAGCTGCGGGCGCTCCGTCTCGCCAAGGAAGCCGAAGATCTTGCCAATGCGCCGGCGGCGCCCGCCAAGAAGCCGGCCCGCGCCAAGAAAAAATAGCCATCCCCCAGACACGTCTGAATTTACACAAGCGGCAACGCCGTATCCGGATGGTGTCGGCGCATCCCGCCTCTTCACGCGAAGCAATTTCAACCGAAACGGGGATGTTATCTCGCCCGTCGACGGTCAATGATCGACGCGTTTCAAACAGGAGACCGCCATGACCGCACTGCCCCTCGAAAAAGCCAGGCAAATCATCGATGCCGCCTTTGCCAAGGGCGCCGATCTCAAGCTCAAGCCGCTCGGCGTCTCGGTGCTCGATGCCGGCGGGCATCTGGTCGCCTTCCAGCGTCAGGACGGCGCCTCGTTCCTGCGCCCGCAAATGTCGGCCGGCAAGGCCTATGGCGCGCTCGCCGTCGGCATGGGCTCGCGCCGGGTCGAGGCCTTCGCCAAGGAGCGTCCGCACCTCGTCGCTGGCATCTCGGACGTCTCGGGCGGACGCGTGCTGCCGGTCGTCGGCGGCGTGCTGATCCGCGACAAGGCCGGCGCCATCATCGGCGCCGTCGGCATCTCCGGCGACACGTCGGACAATGACGAGGCCGCGGCCATCGCCGGCATCGAGGCAGCCGGTTTCTCCGCCGATCCGGGCTGAACGTCACTCGGCATCGGAACCAGAGTGTGTCGAGATTTAGGTCAGGCCGGCATCACTTGAATGTCAATGCGGCCTAATTCAAATTGATATCCCGGCTGGCCGATCGCATCGACACCGCGAATCCGGCCAGCACATCGAACAGCGCGATGACCATCAGCGTGAAGAAGACGGAATGGGCGGCGCCCTTCACCAGCAGGAACTCGACTAGGAACGCCACGAAGACGAGCGTCGACAGAAGATGGTCCATGATCGATGCATTGGTCGTGCGCACCGACTTCGCCATTTCGAGGAACAGGAAGATCAGCCCGATCAGCACCATCAGGTCGCCGAGCGTCATCGAGAACACGCCACCCGACATCATGCTGAAGGAGAAGACCTCGCTCGCCCACGGATCGTCACCGCTTCCGAATATTCCCAGCAGTCCGAGATTGTAGAGCACGAAAGGCACGATCAGCAGCGGAATGGCACCGAACATCTGGCGTCTCCATGTGGGGCAATCCTTTGTAGAATGCGCCACAGGCACGCCGTCAAGATTTTTCGGTGGCAGCGCTGAACACGGTCGAAGACCGCACGCAACAACCATGTCAGCCGGTTGCCCGCCTGGGGAACTGCGCCGATGCCGCCCACGCTTCGAGACGAGCGCTACCTGGCCCCCAAACACAAAAAGACCGGCCACTGGCCGGTCATTTTGTAATTCAAGCCTTGGAAAGGCTGGTCTCAGCTTTCCTTGGGCGTCAACACCTGACGGCCGCGATACATGCCGGTCTTCAGGTCGATGTGGTGCGGACGGCGCATTTCGCCGGAATTCTTGTCCTCGACATAGGTCGGCGCCTTGAGAGCGTCGGCCGAGCGGCGCATGCCGCGCTTGGACGGAGAGGTTTTTCGTTTCGGAACGGCCATGGATATGCTCCACTACATGGTCAAAAGCCCCGCCCGCCCTCGTGAAAGGGCCATGTCGGGGCCTAAATCTGAGAAAGTCGGGTGCCTATACACGCCCTGTTCCGTTTTGGCCAGCACTGCCGCGAATTTTTTTGAGTTGGCTAGCGGAGGCAACCGACATAGGCGCCGGAGCGGCCGGCGCGCCGCTCGATCAAATTGGCCAGCCGTCTCAGGCCCGGTCCGGGTTTGGCCGGATTGCGGGCGATCGGATTTGGCAAGGAGACTGCAAGCAGGGCGGCCTGCCGTCGCGACAGCTGTTTTGCCGAAACGCCGAAATGATGCCGTGCCGCGGCCTCGATACCGTAGATTCCCGGCCCCCACTCGGCGATGTTGAGATAGATTTCCATGATGCGCCGTTTCGACGTCACCGCATCGAAATAGACGGCCAGCGGCAGTTCGACCACCTTGCGCATCGAACCCAGTGGCCGCGACCATAAGAAGAGGTTCTTCACCGTCTGCATGGTGATGGTCGAGGCGCCGCGCGTTGCTTCACCGGCCAGCGCGTCGTCGACGACGCCCCGCAATTCGCCGAGATCGACGCCACGATGGAAGCAGAACTGCCCGTCCTCCGACATGATGACGGAATTGGCCAGCACCGGCGACACGTCATCGATCGATACCCAGCGGCGGTCATAGCCGGAGAATGTCGCCAGGTCCTTCAGCATCAGCGTCGAGACCGGATGCACGAAGAATGGCAGGTACAGGAGCGTCAGCACCGTCGGTATAAGCGCCAGCACCGCGGCCACGACGATACCGCGCCGGACCCAGCGTTTGAGACCACGGCGGTTCACGCCTCGCGATCTCGTCGCCATGTCCAGCTTTTCGGTTTCATGATCGACGATCGGTTCCGCCAAGCCGCCCAATCCGTGCTCTCCCTGCCCCGGCATAATGGCGCTTGGCTTCTTGCGCAACGTCTGAGTGTCGGCTACCGGTCCCGACCATGACGAATGACGACGAAATGGCGTTCGAAATGGCGCTTATCAGACGGGCAGCCGCCGTCGAGGTGCTGCTGCGGCGGCTGCTCGACGACCGCGCGCTTTCGGGCGAGATCGCCCGGCCTGACCGGCTGATGGCGGCGATGCGCCACGGCGTGCTGAACGGTGGCAAGCGCCTGCGCCCCTTCCTGGTCATGGAAAGTGCGGCAATTTTTTCCGCTGACGGCGAGGCGGCGCTGCGCGTCGCGGCAGCCATTGAATGCGTGCATTGCTATTCGCTGATCCACGACGATCTGCCCGCCATGGACGACGATGATTTGCGTCGTGGCCAGCCGACGGTGCACATGGCCTTCGATGAGGCCACCGCCATCCTGGCCGGCGACGCCTTGCTGACGCTTGCCTTCGACATCATCGCGGGCGAGGCGACGGTGCTGCCGGCGGAGCGGCGGGCGGCATTGGTGCTGGCGCTTGCCCGCGCGGCCGGGGCCGGCGGCATGGTCGGCGGCCAGAAGCTCGACCTCGAAGCCGAACAGGCGCCGCCGGACGAGGCCGGCATCATCCGGCTGCAGGCGATGAAGACCGGCGCGCTGATCCGCTTTGCCTGCGAGGCCGGCGCCCTCATCGCCGGCGCTCCCGCCGAGGACCGTGAACGGCTGGCCGAATTCGGCTCCGCGATCGGCCTGGCCTTTCAGCTTGCCGACGACCTCCTTGACCTGACCGCCGATGCCAGCCAGATGGGCAAGGCGACCGGCAAGGATGCCGCCGCCGGCAAGGCGACGCTGGTGGCGCTGCACGGCGCCAATTGGGCGCGCAGCCAGCTTCACGGCCTCGTCGAACAGGCCCATGCGCTGCTTGAGCCCTATGGCGACGACGCCCAGCTGCTGAAGGAAGCGGCGGCATTCGTCGCGACCCGTACCAGTTGAGGTTGGGACAACCAAGACATCGTCCTGGCTAAGGCACATGCGTCCTCCGCCGGCCGCTTCAGAGATTGAACTTGAACGGAAGCCTGCCGAAGCAGAGGATCGACATCGCTTTGCCATCCACACGGCAACCACGCGGTGCGGACAGAGTTGGAGGGATGCCATGTCGACCACCGACAACCTGTTCACCGGTTCCATTCCCGAGGTCTACGACCGGGCGATGGTGCCGCTGATCTTCGAGCCATATGCACGAGATCTGGCGGAGCGGGTGTCTAAGCTCGGGCCGCAATCGGTGCTCGAAGTGGCGGCGGGCACCGGTGTGGTGACACGTGCGCTCGCAGCGAGACTGCCGGCGCAAACACGCATCGTGGCCACCGACCTTAACCAGCCGATGCTCGACCACGCGCGCACGCGGATGGCGGACGATCCTCGTATCACCTGGCAGCAGGCCGACGCCCAGGCGCTGCCCTTCGAGGACGCCCGGTTCGATGCCGTGGTCTGCCAATTTGGCGCGATGTTCTTCCCCGATCGAGTGGCCGCCTACGGGCAAGTCCGGCGGGTGATGCGGCCGGGCGGGCATTTCCTGTTCAATGTCTGGAGTGCCATCGAAGAGAATGAGTTCGCCGAGGAAGTGACGCGGGCGCTCGGCACTCTCTTCCCCGCCGATCCACCTCGCTTCATGGCGAGGACGCCGCACGGCTATCACAATGCGGACACCATCCGCGCCGACCTGCATGCCGCTGGCTTTCGCGACGTCACCGTCGAGCCTCTGGGTGCTGTGAGCGCCGCTCCGTCGCCGTATGATGCGGCCGCGGCCTATTGCCAGGGCACGAACCTGCGTGGCGAAATCGAGGCGCGCGGCGGCTCGCTGGAGGAGGCGACGCGACACGTGGCGCATGCCATGGGGAAGCGGTTCGGGGAAGGGCCGGTAAGTGGCCGCATCCGCGCGCTCGTCGTGGTGGCGGCTTGATGCATGTCGCCCAAAAGCGACCTCGGTTTTGAGAGAACGATATGTATAAAAACAAAGACCTGAAGCGGGTCGCCTGAATCCGTTCGGACGCAACACGCTTAGCGACGAAAGGACGTTCAAAAAGCTGTCCTCCATCCGGTGGTCCGCATGGTTCGCTATCCACACGAAATTTTAATGTAAATGAAGCGTAATCCCGATCAATAAAATGGTGCGTATGTGTTGGGGTTGCGCATGCCTGAATATTCGTCCTTCATCCGGTCAGTCCGGGTTCGCTATATTTCAGGGTTGCTGATCTTCGCGCTGGCTTCCGTGGCAATCGTGGTTGCGCTCGATCGTGTCAATTCCTTTCGCCGTGACATCGATGCGCTGAGCAGCAACCTCGTCGTCTTCACCCGCGACCTGCGCAACGCGACCAGCTTTGCCGAGACGACCGGCACAGCCTGGCGGGCGGAGACACGCGATGCGCTGACCACATCGGCGCGCGGCCATTCGGAACGCCTGACCGGCGAGATCGAGACGCTGACCGCGCAACTCGCGGCGATCAAGCCGCGCCTGTCGGTCAAGACCGCCAACGAGCTCCAGTCCGCTTCCGTCAACGGCGATCTGTTCTGGTCGCCGCGCGACATGGTGCGCAACTTCAACCTGATGTCGGTGGCGCAGAAGGTCGATGAGTGGAGCTATCGCGAAATCCGCAACCAGAACGACCTCTTCGCCCAGCCCATGCTGGTCCGCGTCCGCACCGCCATGGATGATGAGCGCCATCTGGCGGACGCCTCCAGCGACAGGCTTCTGCTGTGGGCAAGCGGCATCCTGTTCGCGGCCCTTGCCATCGTCGCCTTCTGGATTTTCCGCCCTATGGAAGTGGCAATCCGCCGCGCCTTTGCCGAATCCGCGGAATCCCTGTTCAAGGCCGAGGCCGCCGACCGCGCCAAGTCGGAATTCCTGGCCAATATGAGCCATGAAATCCGCACGCCGATGAACGGTGTGCTCGGCATGGCTGAACTGCTGGCCAAGACCGATCTGACGGCGCGCCAAAAGACCTTCACCGACGTCATCGTCAAATCCGGCAATGCACTGCTCACCATCATCAACGACATCCTCGATTTCTCGAAGATCAATGCCGGGCAACTCACCCTCGACCCCGCTCCCTTCCGTCTCTCCGAGGCGGTCGAGGACGTGGCGACGCTGGTATCGGCGCGCGTCGCCGAAAAGAATCTCGAATTGATCGTGCGTGTCGACCCGCGCCTGCCGGCCCATGTCGTCGGCGACGCCGGCCGGTTCCGGCAGATCGTCACCAACCTCCTCGGCAACGCGGTAAAGTTCACCGAGAAGGGTCATGTGCTGATCGATGTCGGCGGCGAGATCGTCAACGACGTGGTTCAGCTCAAGGTTCGCGTCGAGGACACCGGCATCGGCATACCGGCCGAGAAGCTGCAGAACGTGTTCGAGAAATTCGCCCAGGTCGACGGTTCGTCGACCCGCCGCCACGAGGGCACCGGTCTTGGCCTCGCCATCGCCGCCCGCCTCGTCGACCTGATGGCGGGCAAGATCGGCGTCGAGAGCGAGATCGGCCGCGGCTCGGTGTTCTGGTTCGCGGTGCCGCTGCCGGCGCATCAGGCCGCGGCTCGCGACGAGATCGTGCCGGTCGACGTCACCGGCGCGCGTGTGCTGGTCATCGACGACAATCCGGTCAACCGCGAAATCCTGCTCGAACAGCTCAGAAGCTGGAGCTTCGATTGTGCCGCCGCCGAAAGCGGCGCCGTGGGCCTGGCCTTCCTCGATCGCGCCTTTCAGCTCGGCGCCGCCGTCGACTGCATCATCCTCGACTACCAGATGCCGGGCATGAACGGGGCCGACGTCGCCAGGGCCATTGCCTCCGACAGTAGGCTGTCCTCCATCCCGGTGGTGTTGCTGACCTCGGTCGACCAGGTCGATTTCGGTAAGATGATCATCGACTTCGGCATTGCCGCGCACCTGACCAAGCCGGCACGCTCCGCGATCTTGCTCGGCACCGTCATCTCGGTCGTGCAGAAGGCCCGCTCGCAGGTCGGCAAGGCGCAGTTCGTCCGCGAACCGATCGTGCGGGCTCCCCCGGCGGCGGCACCTGCCTTCACCGTCATCCGCGGCCCGGCGATGCCGGTCGCGGTGGTGCCGGAATCGGCCACGCCGAACGGACCGATCGACATTCTCATTGCCGAGGACAATGACGTGAACCAACTGGTGTTCGGCCAGATCCTCAATGGGCTGGGCCTCAGCTACCGCATCGCCGGCAACGGCCGCACGGCGGTCGAGATGTACCGGGCGCTGCGCCCCAAGCTGATCCTGATGGACGTTTCGATGCCGGAGATGAACGGCTACGAAGCAACCCGCGCCATCCGGGCGATGGAGGTCTCGGCGGGCACCCACATACCGATCATCGGCGTCACCGCGCATGCGCTGAAGGGCGATCGCGACAAGTGCATCGAGGCGGGCATGGACGACTATCTGCCGAAGCCGGTTTCGCCCGATCGCCTCGGCACCAAGATCGGCACCTGGCTCAGCGAGACGGTGGTGGCGAAGACGGCATAGCCCGCATCCGCCCGATGCGTCGGACGGCTGCGTCCAGACGATAGCGGCGCATCCAGTCGAGGCTCGTGTCGTCGGAGAGCTTTGCAACGCCGGGGCTTACATCCTCGGCGTCGGGTGCTCGGACCCCCAGGGCTTCGCAGATGCCTAGCAATGTCGCAGCCGGGTTCGCGGCAAGACGCTCATAGCCGACCCGCAGCGGGGATATGCCTTGCTCCGCGAACCAAATGTTCCAGGCTGCATCATAGGTCTCGAGTTCCGTGACCTCACGTCTGATCCGCTCGAAATCATATTGGGGTTCCTTCGGTGGTGCGACCCTTTCGATCTCGGTTCCGTCAGGAGCAATATGCCAAAGCCCGGTTTGCTCTGCTTTGATCAGGGAGACAGCCTGCGCGAGCTTGTCCTCCCGGGAGAGGTGTATGCAGAGAATGCGGCCAAAGGCCTTTTCAAGACGCGCTCTGTCGGATGGCAGCTGCGGGAAAATCTGGTCGAGGATAGCCGAGAGTTCATCCAGATTTTCGCGCATCAAACGAAGGCCGAAGATGCCGGTCCCACCCTTGCCGGCAGCGATCGCCGCATTGAGATAGGCGGCATTGAATTCGAGCTCGCTCATCGTGTCGCGGTCAGGCAGCTTCCACTCTTCAGCCCACTCCGACACGTCCTGCCGCCGATAGAATGAGTGGGGCGTGCCGGCCGTCCTCGCGGACTCCAGAAGCTTGCAGAGCAAAGTGCTTCCGGTCCTCGGCGTGCCGCAGATAATGTATCCATCGAACATGTTGCGGCCCATGCTGGTCGTCAAAGGTAGGGCTGCCGCCCCCGGGTGAAGATGGCCGCCGCTATAGCTGAAATCCTTGCTGGATGCGACGTCTTGGCGGCCACCTTCAAATGCCTCTCTCAGACAAGACACCTTGTCGGCGGTGGACGAAACTACCGGTTGCGCACCACCACGCACGCCCCGCCGATGCTTTGCAATTTCTGGCAGATGACATTGGCGGCGGCACGGTCGTCGACGCCGATCCTGACCGCATAGATACCGCGCCGGCCGATCGGCGTGCGCACCCGGCTGACCACCGGATCGTGCCCGTCGAGCAGGGCCGGGAACCGGCTTCTTACCCGCAGCCATTGGTTGATCGCGGCACTGCGGCGGAAGTTGCCGGCCACCTGGATGCCCCATGGTTTTATGTTGATAGAGGCCATCGCCACGGTCCGTGACATGATCACCGGCAGCCTGCGGCAGGCGATGGCAAAATCCGCCTTCGCGTCGAGCGGCTCGATCTTTCCGGCATAGGCCCGGTCGGTGAACTTGTCGGCCGGCTCGCCCATGATGTCGAAGACATAGCTTTCGGTCTCCATCGGCAGGAAGCCGCCGGAGCTGAGCCAGCGCGACACCCGGCTTTCGCCGGCATTGTAGGCGGCGGCCGCCAGACCGAGATTGCCGTAGCCGGTTTTCATTTCGGCGAGATACTTCGCCGACGCCGGGATCGCCTGGTTGATGTCGAAGGAATTGGCCAGCCCGCGCATCTTGGCGGTGCCGGGCATGAACTGGGCGATGCCTTCGGCGCCGACCGGGCTTACGGCGTCGGGATCGAAACGGCTCTCCTTCCAGATCAGCCGGGCGAAGTAATCCCTCGGCAGGCCGTTCTGGTCGGCATGCGCCTGGATCAGGTTGCAGACCTTGTCGATAAGCCTCTGCTTGGCGGATTGCGGCGGATCAGCCTGAACCAGCGTCGACCAACCCAGGGCGCAAAGCAGAACCAGCGTAGCCCTGAGGAAACGCCGCATCGGGCCTACTCTGCCGCGGCTTTGCCGCGACCAAACCGTTGCTCGATATAGTCGGCGACCATTTTCTCGAAATCCGCCGCGATCGACGGCCCGCGCAGCGTCGCCGCCTTCTTGCCGTCGACGAAGACAGGCGCCGTCGGCGTCTCGCCAGTGCCGGGCAGCGAAATGCCGATGTCGGCATGCTTGGACTCGCCCGGACCGTTGACGATGCAACCCATCACCGCGACCTTGAGGTTCTCGACGCCGGGATATTTTTCGCGCCACACCGGCATGTTCTTGCGCAGATCCGCCTGGATGTTCTGCGCGAGTTCCTGGAACACGGTGGAGGTCGTGCGGCCGCAGCCAGGACATGCGGCAACGATCGGCACGAACTGCCTGAACCCCATGGTCTGCAGCAATTCTTGCGACACCTGCACCTCACGCGTGCGGTCGCCATTCGGCTCCGGCGTCAGCGAAATGCGAATGGTGTCGCCAATGCCTTGCTGGAGCAGGATGCCCATGGCGGCCGACGAAGCCACGATGCCTTTCGAACCCATGCCGGCCTCGGTGAGGCCGAGATGCAGCGCATGGTCGGAGCGGGTGGCGAGTTCGGTATAGACGGCGATCAGATCCTGCACGCCGCTGACCTTGGCCGATAGGATGATTTTCTCGCGACCGAGGCCGATCTCTTCCGCCAGCTCGGCCGACAGGATGGCCGACTGCACGATCGCCTCGCGCGTCACTTCCTGCGCCGTCAGTGGAAAACCCTGGGCCTGGTTGTCGTCCATCAGCCGGGTCAGCAGTTCCTGATCGAGCGAACCCCAATTGACGCCGATGCGCACCGGCTTGTCGTATCTAATCGCCATCTCGACGATATCAGCGAACTGCCGGTCCTTCTTGTCCTTGAAGCCGACATTGCCCGGGTTGATGCGATATTTGGCCAGCGCCTCGGCGCAGGCCGGATGGTCGGCCAAAAGCTTGTGGCCGATATAGTGGAAATCGCCGACCAGCGGCACGTTGATGCCAAGCCGCTGAAGCCGCTCATGAATGCGCGGCACCGCGGCGGCGCTCTCGTCACGATCGACGGTGATGCGCACGATCTCGGAGCCGGCCCGGTGAAGTGCCGCGACTTGCGCAACGGTCTGGTCGATATCGGCCGTGTCGGTGTTGGTCATCGACTGCACGACAACGGGCGCGCCGCCGCCGACGACCACGCCGCCGACATCGACGCCGACCGAGGTGCGGCGGGGGAAAGGAGAGGAAAAATATCCGGTCATGCCGGCAGCCTTTTGTCTCTGGAGCGCCGAACGTCCCCTTGGACGCACAGAGCACGCCCCGGGCCGATGCGCTAAAGTCCGGGCATGAGGTGGATGAGCAAAGATGGCTTGTCAATGGCGACAGGTCGCCACTGGCCGGAATCGGCCCGCCGCCAAGGACCAGAAACGATCGATGATCTGGCGAAATCTGGCGACGGCCGAAGCGGAAATTAAGCGGGTGGAAGTCCAGCTCAGGCCGATGGCCCAGCTCTGGAAATCGAAAACCCCCAGGCCGGCGGCAGGTGCCGCCGGGAAAAGAGGCCGCGGATGGTGAGCGGCGATGTCAGGAGGGCATCAATGCGTGGTCGGTTTCCCTCTCAGTTTTTCAATCTCGTCCTTGAGTGCCAGCTTGCGTCGCTTGAGATTCACGATTTCGAGGTCGTCGACCGATGGATGGTTCATCGCGTCATCGATTTCACGTTCGATGTCACCGTGTTTCCGCTGCAACTCATCAAGATGGGATGCAAGAGACATGATTGGTTCTCCCTTTCATGGTTTCCTCGATTGCAGCCGTCATGGCGCGTCCACCGCAGGTTCGCTTCTGTGACGGCATAATGACAGTGTGTCACCTTCCGGCAGCGATGTCGAATGATCCGTGGTAGCATTCCACGACAATGTGAAATGTGATATGGGCTGCGCGCCGGTTGCAAAATCCCACCGGCCCCGCCCAATCAGGCCCATTTTTGGGCGCCGCAGACGTGCAGACGGTAGATAATGTCCGATCAGGAACAGGCTGATATCCGGCTCGAATATTCCCGGCTGAAGCAGGAGCACGCCGATTTCGATGCGGCCATCAATGCGATGATCGCCATGGCCTGCGATCCACTGCAGATCCAGCGCATGAAGAAGAAAAAACTGTTCCTCAAGGACCGGCTGATGGCGCTGGAAGACAAGATCATTCCCGACATCATTGCCTGAGAGAGCATCCGCTCGTTCGCGTCCTAGGCCGCGGTCGAAAGTCTCGCGGCACGATCACGCAGCAGGCCGATGAGCTCGCCGGTCCGCTCCTCGGACGTATCGATGGGGACCACCAGGCACATCGTCGCCTCGACCTTGCCCGGCGCCGAAAAGACCGGCGCGGCAAGACATTTCGTATAGGCATCGACTAGGCCCGAGGTGATGCAATAGCCGGCGACTCGCGCCTTTGCGATGTCGGTGACAAAATCGTCAAGCCGCAGTTTGCGACCATCGGGCAGCACGAGATCGTCGTCCGACACCATGGCTTCGATTTCAGCCCTCTCCAGCCCCGCCAGAAGCAGCCGTCCCGAGGCCGTCCAGGGCAGCGGTATCTGCAAGCCGGTGGCGGAGCTGATGCGGAAAGGCCTTGTGCCCGGGCTCGCGTGGACGATCGTGTAGCGACCGCTCTGCAGCATGCACAGTTCGGAGGTCTCCCCGGTCTCGCGCGACAGATTGTCGACCTCCTGACGCCCTCGTCTGAGGAGGTCGTTGCCCCGCACATAGTCCATTCCATAGAGATAGAGCTTCTTGCCGAAATAGACGCGATTGCCGTCGCCTTCCATTTCCAGCAGGCCTGCGTCGACCAGCGACCGCACCAGCGTGTAGGTCGTCGAACGGGGTGCGTTCACCCCTTTGGCAAGGTCGCCAATGCCGATCGCCCGCTGGGTCGTGTGAAGAAACTCCAGAATTTCGAGCACTCGGTTGAGGCCCTTTTCACGGGAGCTCGAGAGTTTCTCGCCGGCTGAAATCGCGGAAACATTGCCATCTTGCATTGTCGATTCCCGGTGTTAATATCTGTCTTGTACAGGATACACTCGTCCCTTGTAAGAGACAAAATCACGGACGCGTGTCTTGCCTGTGCACAAGGGGAACACAACACGAAAGGAGGTCGCCGTGAACGACACATCCGGAAGACGTGATTTTCTGAAATTGGGAATGGCAGGGCTGGCCACGGCCGGCGTGCTGGCAACCGTCGATGCCCAGAAAGCCGCTGCCCAGGCAGCATCCGACAGCCTGCTGCGCACCGTGCTCGATCGCGGCAAGCTGATCGTCGGTACCGGCAGCACAAACGCACCCTGGCACTTCGAAAACGATGCCGGCGAATTGGTCGGCATGGACATCACCATGGGGCGTATTCTCGCCAAGGGCCTTTTCGACGATCCGACCAAGGTCGAATTCGTCATGCAGGATCCGGCTCAGCGCATTCCGAACGTGACCACCAATAAGGTCGACATCACCATCCAGTTCATGACCATGAGCGCCCAACGCTCGCAGCTGGTCAACTTTTCCCGGCCCTATTATGTCGAGGGCGTTGCCCTGCTGAGCCTGCCGACCGCCGAGAACAAGACTTTCGACAAGCTGCTTGCCGGCGGCGCTGCAACGCGCATCTCCATACTGCAGAATGTCGATGCCGAAGCGCAGGTGCATTCGGTGCTGCCCGAGTGTCAGGTCATGCAGATCGATACCCAGGCCAACGTGCTGCAGGCGCTGGAATCGAAACGCGTCGACGCCGCCGCAGTCGACCTGTCCACGGTGCGCTGGCTCGCCTCGCGCAATCCGGACAAATACTTCGATGCCGGCAAAAGCTGGCTGAGCATGCTTTATGGCGCGGCTCTGCGGCAAGGCGACCTTGACTGGCTGACCTTCGTCAACTCAACCTTCACCATCGCCATGTTCGGCCACGAGAACGCCCTCTACGATGCCGCGTTCAAGGACTATTTCGGACAGGAGCCGCCGGCGCGCCATCCGGGCTTCCCAGCCATTTGACCTGCATCGGGCGGGAGGGTGTATCCAGCGCCCTTCCGCCTCCCTAGAGCAATTCCAGGAAAAGTGTGAAACGGTTTTCCGTCCGGAATTGCGTCAAAACAAAGAGTTAGAGCGGTTTGCCGTTTCCGTGAAACGGTGAACTGCTCTAAGGCCTGCGGCAACCGAGGCGGACGCATGGGCTACGCCCTCAACTTCAACCTGATCTGGCGGCATTTCGACAAGCTGTGGGGCGGCCTGCTGCTCAGTCTCGAACTCGCCGTCATCTCGATCGCCATCGGCATCGTCATCGGCCTTGTCCTGGCGGTCTGGTACGTGTCTGCCGGGCGTGTGGTGCGCACCATCATCGCCGCCTATGTCGAATTCATCCGCAACGTGCCGCTGATCCTGCTCGTCTATCTCGTCTTCTACGGCCTGCCGACGGTGGTCGATATCGCCTACAGCGCGCCGACCTCGTTTGTCGTCACGCTCTCGTTCTACAGCGGCGCCTATCTGGTCGAGGTGTTCCGCTCCGGGCTCGAAGCCGTTCCGCGCGGGCAGTTGGACGCCGGCAAGGCGATCGGCCTGACACCCTGGCAGAGGCTGCTCAACGTGCGGCTGCCGACCATGCTGCGCATCACGCTGCCGGCATTGTCCAACACCTTCATATCGCTGTTCAAGGACACGTCCGTCGCCTCCGTCATCTCGGTGCCGGAACTGACCTACGGCGCCCAGTGGATCAACTTCAACACGTTCCGGATCGTCGAGGTCTATCTCGTGGTCACGGCGATGTATCTGCTTACCGGCTACATACTGCTTTTCGCGCTTCGGCTTGTCGAACGCCGGTTTAGGGCGGCGCGCTGACATGCTCACCCAGATCGCCTATGCCTTGCCTTTCCTCGCCCAGGGCTTTGCCCTGACATTGTGGGTATCCCTGCTCGTCGTGGTGTTTTCCCTGATCGCGGGCGTGATCATGGGCGTCGGTCTCGTCTATGGCCCCGTACCGTTGCAATGGGCGGTGCGCATCTTCAGCGATACCATTCGCGGCATACCGATCCTGGTGCTCATCTTCTTTGTCTATTATGGCCTGCCGGCCGTCGGGCTTCATCTGCCATCCTTCTGGGCCGCCGTCCTGGCGCTGACCCTGTTCAAGACGGCGCAGGTTGTCGAATATCTCAGGGGTGCGGTCGGATCCATTCCGAAGGGGCAGTCCGAAGCGGCAATGGCGATCGGACTGACCTTTCGCCAGCGCCTGGCCTACGTCATCTTCCCGCAGGCGTTCAGGCGCTTCCTGCCGCCCTGGATCAATGGCGTCACGGATGCGGTCAAGGGCAGCGCGCTGGTGTCGCTGCTCGGCATCACCGATCTGATGCAGGCCATCAACCAGGTCATCGGCCGCACCTATGAGGCGATGCCGCTCTACCTCCTCGGCGCGCTCATCTACTTCGCGATCAACTATGCCCTCTCGCTGGCCAGCCGGCGGCTCGAGCGGCGTTTCTCCTTCATTCGGGATTAGCAATGTCCACAGGTTCGAACGACACCCCGGCGCTTCTCGACATCCGCGACGTCTCCAAAGCCTTTGGAACCGTCCAGGTTCTGCGTTCGGTCAGCCTGCGGGTGGCGCGCGGCGAGGTGGTGACGGTCATCGGCCCCTCCGGCAGCGGCAAGACCACGCTGCTGCGCTGCGTCAACTTCCTCGAAAGCTACGACAGCGGCTCGATCCGCATCGACAGCAAGGAGGTCGGCTTTCGCGAAGCCGGAGCCCGCCAGCGCCGCAGCGAACGCGATCTCGCCGCGATGCGGGCCGAGACCGGCATGGTGTTCCAGAGCTTCAACCTCTTTCCGCACCTGACGGCGGCGGGCAACATCATGCTTGGCCTCACCAAGGTGCGCGGCAAGAGCAGTGCGGAGGCCCGCACCATCGCCGAACACTGGCTCGGCCGGGTCGGCCTTGCCCACAAGGCCGACAGTCTGCCCGCCGAACTGTCCGGCGGCCAGCAGCAGCGTGTCGGCATTGCCCGCGCCGTGGCCATGGGGCCGAAGATCCTGCTTCTCGACGAGATAACCTCCGCGCTCGACCCGGAGCTGGTCGGCGAGGTGCTCGAGGTCGTGCGCAGCCTGGCCGAGGACGGCATGACGATGGTGATGGTCACGCACGAAATGGCCTTTGCCCGCGATGCCTCGAGCCGCATCATCTTCATGGCCGATGGCGGCGTCAGCGCGGCGGGTCCACCCGCCGAAATCCTGGCGGCGGACACTGACAATGAGCGTCTGCGCACCTTCCTGGCACGTTTCCGCGCATCGCATTTCTAAACGGGACAGCGAGCGCTGTCGCAAGGAGCCTTCTTTCATGACGCCTTATATCCGGCTCGCCGCGTTGGGCCTGACGCTGCCCGAGCCGCCGACCCCGATCGCCAATTTCGTCACCCATGCCGAAAGCGGCCGGCTGATCTTCCTGTCCGGCCAGGGGCCGCTGCGGACCGACGGCACGCTGTTCACCGGCAAGGTGGGAGATGATGTCACCGTCGAAGAGGCTTATGGCCACGCCCGCCTCACCGGCCTCAACCTGCTCGCCGTGATGCACGCAGCCACTGGCGATCTTGGCCGGATCGTGCGCATCGTCAAGCTGCTCGGCTTCGTCAACGCGATACCGACCTTCAGCGACCACCCGAAAGTGGTCAATGGCTGTTCCGATCTGTTCGCCGATGTGTTCGACACCATTGGCGGCCATGCCCGCTCGGCGATCGGCGTCGGCTCCTTGCCTGGAAACATCACCGTCGAAATCGAGGCGGTCGTCGAGATCGCCGCCTGACCCGTAGAAATGGAATCCGAGAGATGAAAACCACTTCCACCGACGGCTCCAACACCACGATCCGCGAACGGCTCGGCCTTCGCCCGATCATCAACGTCTCCGGCACGATGACGGCGCTCGGCGCGTCTATCATCGTGCCTGAAGCGGTCAGCGCCATGGCGGAAATGGCCTCGCAATGGGTGGAGATGGATGATCTGCAGCGTGCCGCAAGCATGATCGTGGCGCGTCTCACCGGCGGCGAGGCCGGTTTCATCACCGCCTGCTGCGCCAGCGGCATCACCATGGCGATCGCCGGCGCGATGACGGGAACCAACCTGCTCGCCATCGAGCGGCTGCCGGACGACACCGAAGGGCTGAAGTCGGAGGTCATCGTCCAGCTCGGCCACATCGTCAACTACGGCGCGCCAATCGACCAGTCGGTCCGGCTGGCCGGCGCAAAGGTCGTGCCGGCTGGCACCGTCAGCGTTACGCAGGATTACCATGTGCGTGAGGCGATCAACGTTCGCACGGCGGCGGGTCTCTACGTCGTCGCCCATCATACCGTGCAATACGGCATGCTCTCATTGGAGGAATTCTGCGAGATCTGCCACGCCAGGGGCGTCCCGGTGATCGTCGACGCGGCCTCCGAATACGATCTGCGCGGCTTCCTCGCGCGCGGCGCCGACATTGTCATCTACAGCGGACATAAATTCCTGAGCGGGCCGACCAGCGGCATCGTCACCGGGCGCAAGGATCTGGTTCGAACCGCCTACTTGCAGAACCGCGGCGTCGCGCGCGCCATGAAGGTCGGCAAGGAAAGCATCGCCGGCACCATGGCCGCACTGGAAGCCTGGGAAAAGCGCGACCATGCCGGCATCCGCCGGCGCGAAGAAGCGGCACTGAACCTGTGGAAGGACACGTCGCAGGGGCTGCCGGGCATCGTCGCGCAGATCATCCCCGACCCCACCGCCAACCCTCTGGATCGGTTGCAGATTTTTGTGTTGCCCGAAAGCCGGTTCACGGCGGCCGGTCTCACCTCGGCATTGGCGACGGGCTCGCCGCCGATCATCGTGCGCAACCATGAGGTGGAGCGCGGCCATTTCTTCCTCGACCCCTGCAATCTTCATCCCGGTGAGGCCGAGATCGTCGCCGAACGGCTGCGCGCCATACTGACCGCGGCCGACCGGCCCGCCAATGCCATGAAGCCTGCCCGCAAGGATTCGTCCGGTGTCTTGCGCTGGCCGGATTGAAACGCGAGACGGACCGCTGCTTGAAAATGTGCCGGTCGCGATTAGTGCACGCTATCACGCGACCATGAACGGCTGGATTTGCACCAGCCGGGAATAAACCGCCGCTGCCCCTGGTCTCCTCAGCATACGCCGCTCCTGGCGTTGAGGGAGACCGACATGACCCATCATCACGACGACGAGAACGGGCACATCAGCCGCCGCCATGCGCTGGAATGCATGATCTGGGCCGGCACCGGCGTGCTGTGGACGATTTCAGGCGGCGTACCGGTGTCGCTTAACCTGCTCGGCGCCGCACAAGCTGCCGAAGCCATGGCCACCGGCTTCACCTTCCTGCAGATATCCGACAGCCATATCGGCTTCGACAAGGCGGCCAATCCGCATGCCATCGACACGCTGAAGGAAGCGATGGGCAAGATCCAGGCGCTGCCGCAAAAGCCGGCCTTCATGATCCATACCGGCGACATCACCCATCTTTCCAAACCGGCACAGTTCGACAATGCGGCTGAGATCATCGGCGGCGCCGGCTTCGACGTGCACTACGTGCCGGGCGAGCACGATCTGATCGACGACGGCAACGGCAAGGCCTATCTCGACCGCTACGGCAAGGGCACCAGGGGTGCCGGCTGGTATTCGTTCGACCAGAACGGCGTGCATTTCGTGGCACTGGTCAATGTCGTCAACCTCAAGGCCGGCGGGCTCGGCAATCTCGGGCCAGAACAGTTGGCCTGGCTGGCGGACGACCTGAAAGCGGTCAGCGCCTCGACGCCGATCGTCGTCTTCGCTCACATCCCGCTATGGGCCGTCTATCCCGAATGGGGCTGGGGCACCGACGACGCGGCACAGGCGCTCGGCCTGCTCAAGCGCTTCGGCTCGGTCACCGTGCTCAACGGCCACATCCACCAGATCATGCAGAAGGTGGAAGGCAACGTTACCTTCCACACCGCGCGCTCTACCGCCTTCCCGCAGCCCGCACCCGGCACCGCGGCCTCGCCCGGACCGATGACTGTGCCGGCCGGTCAACTGCGCGGCCTGCTCGGCACCAGCAGCGTCACCGTGAAGCAAGGTGGTCAGGACCTCGCCATCATCGACTCGACGCTGGCTTGAGCCTGAACAGAAAAGGAAATCACCATGCTTTGCATACGTCTTCCGGCCCGGCACATGGCCGCGATCCTCACCGCTTTCACCTTGACCACGGCGACCTGCCAGCCACTGCGCGCGGCCGATGCGCCGATGGTGAAAATCGAGAATTTCGCCTTCACGCCGCCGGTACTGACGGTCAAGCCCGGCACCACCGTGATCTTCAGAAACGACGACGACATCCCGCATCAGGTCGTCTCCAACGATTCCTCCTTCCGCTCCAAGGCGCTTGACACCGGTGACACATATGAATTCAGCTTCACCAGAGCAGGCGACTTTGCCTATTTCTGCGGACTTCACCCGCATATGCAGGGCAAAATCACCGTCGCTCCCTGAGCGGGCGCGACAAATACTGCCCGGAGTGCCGGATCATGGTGCTGATTTGAGCGAGAAGGCCCTGGCCGAGCGCTTCGGCGAGGTGGTGCTGCCCCATCTCGGCGACGCACTTGCGCTCGCCCGTTGGCTGACCGGCAACGCCGCCGACGCCGAGGATGTGGTGCAGGAAGCCTGCGTGAAGGCGCATGCCGGCATATCAGGCTATGCCGGCGGCAATGCCCGCGCCTGGCTGCTGACCATCGTGCGCAACACCGCCTACACCTGGATGTCGCGCAACCGGCCGCGCGGCATGCTCGCCGTCGGCGACCTCGGCGATCTCGACGAGATGGCGGCAGCGCACGGCACCATGCTGCCCGACGAAGACGGACCAGAGGCGAGCCTGATCGCCAGGGCCGATACGGCAGCCCTCGAGGCGGCGATCGCAGCACTACCGCAGCCGTTCCGCGAGACGCTGGTGCTGCGCGACATCAACGGTCTCAGCTACCGCGAGGTAGCGGCAATGCTGGACGTACCGATGGGCACGGTGATGTCGCGGCTGGCCCGCGCGCGCGGCCTGCTTGCATCTGCACTGGGGAGAGCGCCATGACCAATCATGACGACGGACTGCCCAACGATCCCGAGGGCATCAGGCTGATGATCCATGCCCTCGTCGATGGTGAACTCGATGCAGCGGCCGCACTGGCGATGGAGCGGCGCATCGCCGCCGATCCTACACTGGCCGCCGAACACGCCCGCATCATTGCCTTGCAGGGCGCGCTCAGCCGCTTGCCGCGCCCCGATGTCAGCGATGCTTTTCGCGCGCGCATTGCCGCGCTTGGTGCGACAGGCACGGCACAGCCGGCGCAAGATGAAGCCGAGCCGCTGCGGGACCCGTCGCCGGAGCAATCGGGATTGATCGCGGGTGCACCAGTCGGGGGCGGCCGGCGACAGGACGCCAGGACACGTCCGTCGCGGACCCGAGCCCTGCCAAGGGCTCGCCGCTTCGGTTCGCTCGACTGGCGCACACTAGCCGCTTCGATGATGGTCAGCGCGGTGCTGGCCAGCGGGGTGACGCAATGGGTGATGGTCAACAGGGCATCCGACAGCTTTGCCGCGGCGGTCGCCAGCGGCCATCGCCGCAGCCTGCTTGCCGCCAGCCCGATCGACATCGTCTCGTCCGACCGCCATACCGTCAAGCCATGGCTCGACGCCCGGATCGGCGTATCGCCGCCAGCGCCTGACCTTGCCCAGGATGGCTATGCACTCATCGGTGGCCGGGTCGAGGTGATATCAGGTCGGCCGGTGCCGGCGCTGGTCTACCGCCACCGCGAGCATCTGATCACGCTGGTCGCCGAACCGCAGCAGGGCGGCGGCATCGCCGGGCCCGCCGATTTTTCGTCGGGCGGCTTCTCGCTGGTGCATTGGAGCGACGGCGCCTTCTCCTATTGGGCAATCTCCGACATGGAGCGGCCAGAACTCGATGACTTTGTCGCCCGCTTCCGCAAGGCGGCGGTGTGAGGACGGCCCTGCCCGGTTGCAGATCCACTCTGCCTGACAGATGCTCCAGCTTAAGACGCCAACCAGGAAACTGCCCCGCGCTTACCTGACCTCAGCCGGCCGCAACGGCGGCCTTGCGGCTGTTCATCGTCCCGCAAAACAACTTTACAAATGTTCGTTCTTATGTGAAGTTATGACTATTGAAGGGTCGATCATGATAGCCAATCGCTTCGCCACGCGCTTGAATTCCTTTGCCTCGCGACCACAGGCCGAATGGCCTGACCTCGCCGGCAAACCCTCGCTGCTGCAGATGGCGGCGCGCGCCGCCAAGGTTGCCGGGCTGACCGACCTCGATCTGAATTACCCCGACCATGTCGGCGAAAAGCCTGCTGAAATCGCCCGTAAACTCGGCGACCTCGGCCTTTCCATCAATGGCTTTGCCATGCGTTACTACTCCAACCCGGCCTTCAAGCTCGGCGCCTTCACCAATCCGGACCCGGCGGTGCGCCGTGAAGCAATCGACCTGACCAAGGCCGGCATCGATGCCGTGCGGGAGGCGGGCGCCAGCCTGATGACGCTTTGGCTCGGCCAGGATGGCTTCGACTACGTCTTCCAGGCCGACTATTCGACGCTCTGGCAACACGAAATCGATGGGATTCGTGAAGTTGCCGCGCATGATCCCGACTGCCAGATCAGCTTGGAATACAAGCCCAACGAGCCGCGCTCCTACAGCCTGATGCCGGACGCGGCGACGACCTTGCTGGCGATCCGCGATGTCGGCCTGCCCAATCTCGGCGTCACGCTTGATTTCGCCCATGTGCTCTATGCCGACGAACAGCCGGCCTTCGCCGCGGCCCTGGTGGCGCGCCACAGCAAGCTGCTCGGCGTGCATCTCAACGACGGCTACGCCAAGCGCGATGATGGCCTGATGGTCGGCGCGGTGCACACGCTGCAGACCATCGAGCTGCTCAGGCAGATCCGCCGCGACGGTTACGCCGGGGCCATCTATTTCGACACGTTCCCCGACATGACCGGGCTCGATCCGGTTCGCGAGTGCGAAGTCAACATCGCCACCGTCAAGCGCATGCTGCGCGTCGTTGACCGGCTGGAGCAGGACAATCGCCTGTCCGCCGCCATGGACAGCCAGGACGCGGTGACATCGCAGGCCATCATCCAGGAAATCATGCTCGGGCCGGATAGCTGAAGCCTCGGCCGGGCCATCACCGTTTTCAACAAGGGAGGAATACAATGAAACTTCTGCTTGCCACCGCTACCGCCGCACTGATGGCGCTGTCCATCGGCTCGGCCTTTTCAACAGATCTCGCGCCGCTGAATTCCGATACGGAAAAGGACCGCATCGATTGGTCGCAGGTCGAGGCCAAGTTCGGCGCTTTCCCCAAACTGCCCGAAGGCACCAAGGCGGGTGCCGTCTCCAAGACGCTAACCAACGAATACTGGCGCTCGCTGGGCGAGGGTTACAAAGCGTTCGGCGACAAAGTCGGCGTTCCCGTCGTCTACCAGGCGGCGCAGAGCGAGGGCGACCAGCTCGGCCAGCTGACCATCGCCGAAGGCCTTGTGACGCAGGGCTACAACGTGCTGCTCGTCTCGCCGCAGACCGACGCCAATCTGCAGCCGATCATGGAGCAGGCCAAGGCCGCCAATGTGCCGGTGGTCAACGTCAACGATGCGGTCATCCCGCAGTCCGAGCACTATGTCGGCAATGTCCAGCGCGACAATGGCGTGCGCGTCGCCAAATGGTTCATCAAGAACCGTCCGGATGGCGGCAAGGTCGCCATCGTCGAAGGCCAGGCCGGCGTCTATGCCGCCGTGCAGCGCACCGACGGCTTCAAGTCCACCATCTCAGAAGGGGGCAAGTTCGAGGTCGTCGCCAGTGTTCCCGGCAACTGGGACCGCCAGACCTCCTATGACGCGGCCACCAACATCCTGCAGCAGCACCCCGACCTGATCGGCTTCTATGCCAACAATGACGGCATGGCGCTGGGCATTGTCGAGGCGGTCAAGGCTGCCGGCCTGCAGGACAAGGTTGCCGTGTTCGGCACTGACGGCATTTCCGACGCCTATGCCTCGATCCGCGCCGGCGAATTGACCGGCACGGTCGATAGCTTCCCAGTGCTGACCGGCGAAGTGGCCCTGGAAACGGCGCTGCGACTGGTGGCCGGACAAAAGCTGCCGCGCGTCGTCGCCACGCCGCAGGCACTGATCACCAAGGACAATGCCGACCGCTATTCCGGCACCGGCGCGCGCAAGGCGCTGCTCGAGGATGCCGCCGCGGGCCAGTAAGGCCAATCGACGAGTGCCGGCCAGGGCAATTCGCTCCCGGCCGGCACCATTGCCCGGAAAGAGAACCCAATGTCACCCCGGCTGCAATTCCAGGGAATTTCCAAGCTGTTTCCGGCGGTGCGGGCGCTCAACGACGTGTCGTTCTCGATCAGCGCCGGTGAAATCCACGGTCTGCTCGGCGAGAACGGCGCCGGCAAGTCGACGCTGCTGCGCATCCTGTCGGGCGTCTACAGACCGACGGCGGGAAGCGTCCTTATCGACGGCAAGCCGGTGACGCTTGCCAATCCGGTCGCGGCGCGCGCCGCGGGCATCGCCATGATCCATCAGGAATTGCAGCAGGTGCCGCGGCTCAGCGTCGCGCAGAACATGTTTCTCGGCCATCCGCTGACGCGCGGCGGTATCTTCGTCGCCCGGGGAGAGCAGGAACGCCGCGCTGCCGAGGCTCTTGCAGCCCTTGATCCGTCCATCGACCCAGCCGCTCCTCTCGGAACCCTGAAGGTGGCGCAGCGCCAGATCGTCGAGATCGCCCGCGCGCTGCTCGATCGCGCCCGCATCGTCGCCATGGACGAGCCGACATCGAGCCTGACGCCGAGCGAATTCGAACGGCTGGCGCAAGTCATCACCGGCCTCGCTCGAGACGGCGTCGCCATCGTCTACGTCTCGCACAAGCTGGACGAGGTGTTCGGCATCTGCCGGCGCGCCACCATCATGCGCGACGGCGTGGTCATCGATACCGTCGACCTGAAAGGCCTGTCGGAAAAGGCGGTCGTGGCGATGATGGTCGGCCGCGAACTGGCGCAGGAACAGCATAACTCCCATGCCTCCGACGAGGTCATGCTGAGCGCGCGTGGCCTCTCCTCGGCAACGAAGGTGCGCAACGTGTCGTTCGATCTGCATCGCGGCGAAGTGCTGGGCATCGCCGGCCTCGTCGGTTCCGGCCGCACTGAATTGCTGCGCCTTCTGGCAGGGGCGGATCGAGCCACCTCCGGTACGATCGCAATCGATGGCAAGGCGACCCGATTTTCAAGCCCGCGCGATGCGATTGCCGCCGGCATCGGCCTGGTGCCGGAAGAGCGCAAGCGTGAGGGCATCGTGCCGCTGCGCTCGATCACCAGCAACATGGCGCTGGCCTCGATGGGCGTATTCGCGCCGCGCGGCGTCATCGATCACGCCAGGTTGAAACAGGTGGCGGCCGACAAGATGGGCCGCGTCAACCTGCGCCCATTCCTGCTCGACCGGCCGATCCGCCTGTTCAGCGGCGGCAACCAGCAGAAGGCGATCATCGGCCGCTGGCTGGCAGCGGGAACGCGCATCCTTTTGTTCGACGAGCCGACGCGCGGCATCGATGTCGGCGCCAAGGCGGAGATCTATCATCTGATTGAGGAGCTCGCCGCCGAAGGCCATGCGGTGATCGTCGTCTCCTCCGAGCTGCCCGAGGTGATCCGGCTCGCCGACCGCGTGCTGGTGATGCGCGACGGCACCATCGCGGCCGAACTCCACAGGGACGATATCAGCGAACAGGCGATCGCGGCACACGCCATCCCCCAGACGCAAACGCCGGCCGCACAGCAGGCAAGGCAATAAGGTGACGGATATGTCGGATACCACTCTGGTGCGGCCACGGGTCGAATTCCTGCGCGGGATTTCCATGCGCGATGCCGGCACGCTGATCGGCCTTGTCGTGATCCTCGCTGTCTTCGGCGCGCTGGTGCCGGGCTTCTTCGCCGAGCGCAACCTGATCAACATCCTGCAGCAGTCGAGCATCAATGCCTGCCTGGCGCTGGGCATGACGCTGGTCATCATCTCCGGCGGCATCGACCTGTCTGTCGGACCGACGGCGGCACTCTCGGCCGTCATCTCGGCCTCGATGATGGTCGCCGGCGTGCCGTTTCCGCTCGCCATCGCCGCCGGCTTCGCCATTGGCCTTGCCTGCGGCCTCGTCAACGGCATCCTCGTCGCCTATGTCGGGCTGCAGCCCTTTATCGTCACATTGGGAACGCTCAGCACCTACCGGGCGCTGGCGCTGATCTACACCGGCGGCAATCCGGTGCTAGGCCTGCCGGCAAGTTTCCGCGCCGTCTTCAACGGCTCGCTATTAGGACTGCCGCTGGCGGTTATCATCGTCGCCTTCGTGGCTGTTGTCGCCTGGGGCATTTTGAAGAAGACGCCGTTCGGCGAATATCTGCTCGCCGTCGGCGGCAATGAGGAGGCGGCCTACATCGCCGGCGTGCCGATCGCCCGCACCAAGATCGCCGCCTACATGATCTCAGGGCTGCTGGCAGCCCTTGCCGCGCAGATCCTGATCGGCCGGCTCGGTGCCGCCGAGCCCATCCTCGGCAATCTCTGGGAACTCGATGCGATCGCCGCCGCGGCCATCGGCGGGGCCTCGCTGATGGGCGGCAAGGGCAGCGTCGTTGGCACCATCCTGGGCGCCGTCATCCTCGGCGCCATGCGCAACGGTTTGACGCTGATGAACGTGCAGTCCTTCTATCAGCTTCTGGCAACTGGTCTTATAATCCTCGCCGCGATGCTTATCGATCGCGTGACGAGGGGGCGTGGATGACCTTGAGCGGGCTGGACCTGAAAGCGGTAGGACCGCGCATCCGCATGATGATGCCGCATCTCACCCCGCTGGAGGCGAAGGTGGTGGAAACCGTCTTTGGCCGGCGCGGCTTTGACGAGAGCATCCCGCTTAAGCAGATCGCCGAGGAGGCCGGCGTATCCGAGGCGATGGTGGTCAAGATCGCCAAGAAGCTCGGCTTTTCCGGCTATCGCGACTTCCGCACCGCCGTCTATGAATACAGCCGCCTGCCGACCGCCGAGATGCATCAGGAACTGTCATCCGACGACAGTTCGGCCGAGATCGTGCAAAAAGTGTTCCGCACTTCCATCCAGGCACTGGAGGAGACACTGGCGATCCTCGACATCGAGGATTTCGACCGCGCCGCGGATCTTCTCTACCGTGCGAAGAACCGGGATTTCTACGGCGTCGGCGGCTCGGCGCAGATCGCGCGCGACGTCTCTCACAAATTCCTGCGCATCGGCATCCGCGCATCCGTCTACGACGATTCGCATATGATGCTGATGTCGGCCTCGCTGCTCGGCGGCGACGACATCGCCGTCGGCTTCTCGCATTCGGGCAACACCTCTGCCGTCATCGACGCCATTCAGCTGGCCCGCAAGAACGGTGCGCGCACGCTGGCCATCACCAATTACGACAACTCGCCGCTGGCCGCCGTTGCCGACATCGTGCTGTGCTCGACCGCGCAGGGCTCGCCGCTGATGGGCGAGAACGCAGCGGCGCGCATTGCCCAGCTCAACATCCTCGACGCGCTGTTCGTCGCCGTGGCACAGCGCGACTACCAGGCGGCGGAGCGCAACCTCGGCCGCACCATGTCGGCGGTGGCATCGAAGCGAAAAGACCGGGGCTCATGACGACACCGCCGCTGGTCACCGTGTTCGGCAGCCTGCACTACGACATCATGGTCGACGCGCCCGACCGCCCACGCAAGGGCGAGACGGTGACCGGCCATGCCTGGCACCCGAAATGCGGCGGCAAGGGCGGCAACCAGGCCGTCTCGGCGGCAAGGGCCGGCGTGCGCGCGGCGATGATCGGCGCGGTCGGCGACGATGATTTCGGGCGGGCGTTGCTGGCCAATCTCGATCGCGCCGGGGTCGACCGCCGCTTCGTGCGGGTGGCCGCTGGCGCCGGCTCCGGAATGAGCGTGGCGATCTTCGACCAGGGCGGCGACTATGGCGCGGTGATCGTCTCGGGCAGCAATCTCACTCTGGGCGATGCCGACATTGCCGCCGCTTCCGAAATGATGTCCCAAGCGGCGGTGCTCCTGCTGCAGAACGAAGTGCCGGAAGCGGCCAACATCGCCGCCGCACGCGCGGCGAAGGCACAGGGCGGCCGCGTCGTGCTCAACGCGGCCCCGGCACGCAAACTCTCCGGCGATCTGATCGCGATGGTCGACATATTGGTGGTCAACGCCATCGAGGCGGAGTTCCTGGCCAGTACGGCGGTGGTCGAGACGCTTGACGGGGCCGCGCAAGCCGCACGGCTGCTGGCCGATCTTTGCCCTGTCGCGATCGTGACGGCGGGCGGCGAAGGCGTCGCCTGTTGCGAGCGGACCGGCGAGGCCTTCGCGCTGCCTGCCATCCCGGTCAAGGTCGTCAGCACGCATGGCGCCGGCGACGAATTCGTCGGTGCGCTGGCCGCGGCGCTTGCCCGTGGGGAGACCATGCTGGCGGCCGTCACCGCCGCCAATGCGGCTTCGGCCTTGCTGGTCTCGACACCCGAGGCCGAGCGCGACGGCATCTGACTGGCTGGTTTCCACCTTGCCGAACCGCTGCGGCGGCCGCCTATCCTTGCGGCTTGGCGCGAATTCCGCTAAGGCGCGCCTTTGTCGCCGGGGAACACGGACTTGGACGATCAACGCGCCGATGTCGCCATCATCATGGGCAGCCAGTCCGACTGGGCGACGATGCGCCATGCGGCCGAAACGCTGGAAGCACTGGGCATTCCGCACAAGCGGCTGATCGTCTCCGCGCATCGCACGCCAGACCGGCTCTACGATTTCGCCAAGGGCGCCAAGGCGGCCGGCTACAAGGTGATCATAGCCGGCGCCGGCGGTGCCGCGCATCTGCCCGGCATGACGGCGGCGATGACGCCGCTGCCGGTTTTCGGCGTGCCGGTGGAATCGAAGGCGCTTTCCGGGCAGGATTCGCTGCTCTCCATCGTCCAGATGCCCGCCGGGATTCCGGTGGGGACGCTGGCCATAGGCAAGGCCGGTGCCACCAACGCAGCCCTTCTGGCCGCTGCCGTGCTGGCGCTGAACGATGACAAGCTCGCCGTCCGTCTGGATGTCTGGCGCGCCGCGCAGACCGCCAAGGTCGCGACCGAACCGACGGACACGCCGTGAGCCTGCCCGCCGGATCGACCATCGGCATCATTGGCGGCGGCCAGCTCGGCCGCATGCTGGCTGTTGCCGCCTCCCGCCTCGGCTACCGCACGGTGGTGCTGGAGACGCAAGCCGATAGCCCGGCGGCGCAGGTCGCCAACCGGCAGATAACAGGTGCCTATGACGACCAGGCTGCACTTGCGGAACTGGCCGCGTCGAGTTCCGTCGTCACCTACGAGTTCGAGAACGTGCCGGTCGCGGCGGCCAGCGCGCTGGCCGCCAAGGTTCCGGTCTATCCGCCGGCGCACGCGCTGGAAGTAGCGCAGGACCGGGTGGGCGAAAAAACATTCCTCAACGGCATCGGCATTGCCACTGCGGATTTTCACGCCGTCGACAATGATGACGAACTGACGGCAGCGCTGAAAGCGTTCGACGGCAGCGGCATCCTGAAGACCCGCCGCATGGGCTATGACGGCAAGGGCCAGCGCGTCTTCCGCAACATGGAAACGGGTGGTTTCGCCGGCACCTGCGAGGCAATGGGCAATGTGCCGCTAATCCTGGAGTCCTTCGTGCCGTTCGAGCGCGAGATTTCGGTGATCGCGGCGCGTGGGCTGGACGGCGAGGTCGTCGCCTACGATCCGGCCGAGAATATCCACCGCAACGGCATTCTCCACACATCGACCTTGCCGGCCGCCATTATGCCCGAAACCGCGGAAGCGGCACGAATGGCGGCATCGAAGATCCTGTCGGCGCTGAACTATGTCGGCGTCATCGGCGTCGAGTTCTTCGTGCTCGCCGACGGCTCGCTGCTGGCCAACGAAATCGCGCCGCGTGTGCACAATTCCGGCCATTGGACGGAAGCAGCCTGCATCGTTTCGCAGTTCGAACAGCACATCCGCGCCGTTGCCGGCCTGCCGCTGGGGAATCCCCACCGTCATTCCGATTGCGTGATGGAGAACCTGATCGGCGACGATGTGCTGCGTGTTCCGGCCCTGCTCGCCGAGCCGGACCTGATGCTGCACCTCTATGGCAAGGCCGAGGCACGCCCCGGCCGCAAGATGGGCCATTTCACCCGGATCAGCCGTCGCGCCTAACTCCCTATTGCACCTCGTCGCTCTCGTCCTCGTCCGGGCTGGCGCAACTCGCATCGCCTTCCTCGCAATTGGCGGCGGCGGCGAGCTGCTCGATGCGATCATTGGTAAGCCTGGCCAGGCATTGCGAAACTTCCATCGGATGGATCGAACCGCCCGCGCTGGCCGCGGTGGAATGCGCGCACTCTGCATCGCGAAAAGCGATCCAGGCGCGTTGCGCCACCTGCAGCAGTCTCTTGTCGTCGGCGTCATCCGCGCTGATGAGGTCCTGGTAGGCCTTGTTGAGCCTGGAGTCGGCTTCCTGGTAATCCTCCCCGGCGCAGATGTTCATCATCTGCTGGCTGTCGTCGCCGCGATCGCATTCCTGCGCGCGGGCAACCGAAGCTCCCGCCAGCACGAGAATGCAGGCAGACAGGAAAATTCGGCGCATATCCATCCCCAAATCACTTCATGATGGCCGCATCATCCCAGCCGGCTGGAGCCCGCGCAATGCCGCAAGGCGGACATGGCGGATATTTGATGATATGGAGAGACGGAGCACGCTTGCGGTTGACACGGACAAGGCTCCTCGTTTATGAGCCACCCACAGTTCAAAGGCGCGTCTTCTGGCGCGCCTTAAAATTTCGACCCAGACCGGGTCCACACCGACAGGCAAGACCATGAAGATCAAGAATTCGCTCAAGGCGCTGAAGGCGCGTCACCGCGACAACCAGCTGGTTCGCCGCAAGGGCCGCGTCTACATCATCAACAAGACCGCCCCGCGCTACAAGGCACGCCAAGGCTGAGTTTTCGGGCTGGAGGCATCGCCTCCACCAGTTGATGCTTGTCGCCGGCCTGCCGGCCTTCTCACGCTAAAATCACTTTGACGTTCCGCCGCCCGGGGCTAGTGTCCCGCGATGCGGATTCTTTTTGCATTTTTGACGTCTCTGCTTGTTTCCGGCGCCATTTATGGCCCGGCACGGGCGGATGATGCTGTCGCGCCGCCAGCCACCCAGGACGCGCCGCCGGTCGCAACGACGAAGCAGGCCCGTCTCGACCAGCTGTTCAACGACCTGAAGCGCGAGCGCAACGAAAAGGCGGCCGAGCGCATTGCCGGCGAAATCTGGAATGAGTGGTCGCAATCCGGCAGCGCCTCGATCGATCTGATGATGCAGTGGTCGCAGAAGGCTGTCGAAGGCCAGAAGTTCGACGTCGCGCTCGATTTCCTCGACCAGGTGGTGACCTTGCAGCCAACCTATGCCGAAGGCTGGAACCGGCGCGCCACCGTGCATTTCATGATGAAAAACTACGGCAAGTCGATGTCCGACATCGACCATACGCTGCAGCTCGAGCCGCGCCATTTCGGCGCGCTGTCCGGCCTGGCGCAGATCATGGCGCTGACCGGCCACAAGCAATCGGCACTCGAGGCCTGGCAGAAAGTGCTGGCCATCTATCCGATGATGCGCAGCGCCCAGGACCAGGTTGGCACGCTTTCGGAAGAGCTTGCCGGAGAAGGCATTTAAGGGAGTAGGGATTAGGCAGTAGGCAGTAGGCAGTAGGTGCAGATAGCGTGCGGACATTCCCACTGCCTATTCCCTATTCCCTATTCGCTATTCCCTACTCCACAACTTATCCCCCTCCACCCCCGCATCTCCATGAACCTGATCTACGCCGCTCTTGCCTTCCTGATGACGCTTGCCTTCGGCTTTGTCGGCGTCACCCGCGCCGGTTCATGGCTGATCGAACGCCGCAATCCGTCGCTTGGTGAATTCGCCGACATCGATGGCGCCCGCATCCACTATGTCCATATTCCGGGATCCGCGAACGCCGAGTTACCGCCGATCGTCTTCATCCACGGCGCCAGCGCCAATCTCAGGGATCAGATGCTGCCGCTGCGGCCATTGCTCGAAGGTCGCGCCGAAATGCTGTTCTTCGACCGACCAGGCCACGGCTGGTCGGGTCGTGGTCCCGGCAACAACGAGGACCCGTCGGCTCAGGCCAACACCATCGCCGCGTTGATGGACCGTCTGGGCATCAGGAAGGCTGTTATCGTCGGTCATTCTTTCGGTGGTGTGGTGACATCGACTTTCGGCCGCGAGCATCCCGACAGGACGCTTGGCCTGGTCTTTCTCGCGCCGGCAACTCATCCGTGGCCGGGCGGCGCAACCTCCTGGTACTACCATCTGACGACCATTCCGGTGATCGGCTGGCTGTTTTCCGAGACGCTGACCTATCCGACGGGAAGGCTGCGGATGGAAGACGCCACGACCTGCGTCTTCTCGCCCAACAAGGTGCCGGACAACTATCTCGCCGCGGCCTCTATCCCGTTGGTACTGCGACCATCGGCCTTTCGTGCCAACGCCGCCGATGTCGCCGGGCTCTATCGCTACGCCCTTGGCGCCGCACCGCACTACAACCAGATCAAGGCGCCAACCGTGGTCATTTCGGGCGATCGCGACAAAGTCGTCTATGCGGAGATTCACTCGATCGGCCTCGCCCGCGACATTGCCGGCGCCGAACTCATCTGGGTGCACAATCTCGGCCACAAGCCGGACTGGATCGCGCCCGACCTGGCCGTCGGCGCCATCGAGAAGGTCGCCGGCAAGAACATCGACCTGCAGGCGATTGCGAAGGCTGTGGAAGCGCGCGTCGCCGGCGACGCTTACGGCGCCGGCGGATGTGCTGATATCAAGGCGCCGCAGGCCGAACTCGCGCCGACCTGATCACGCCTAACGGTTCGGACGGTCGATCTAACGGCTCGTCTGCACGTCCGATCCGACATAGGCGATGCGCAGCATATTGGTCGAGCCCGGCGTCCTCAGCGGCACGCCGGCGGTGATGATGACGCGGTCGCCGGGCTTGCCGAAGCCTTCCTCGAAGGCGATGCGACAGGCGCGGTCGACCATGTCGTCAAGATCGATTGCGTCGGGTGAGACGACGCAATGCGTGCCCCATAGCAGCGACAGCCGCCGCGCCGTGTTGACGATCGGCGACAGCGCGATGATCGGCACTTGCGGACGTTCGCGGGCGGCGCGCAGGCCCGTGGTGCCGGACGCCGTGTAGGTGATGATCGCCGACAGTTTCAGCGTCTCGGCGATCTCGCGGGCGGCCAGCGAAATGGCGTCGGCGCCGGTCGCTTCCGGCTCGGAACGCTGGGCGTTGATGATGCCGGCATAGGTCGGATCGGTTTCAACCTTGGTGGCGATACGGTTCATCATCGCCACGGCTTCAACGGGATAGGCGCCCGCCGCCGATTCCGCCGACAGCATGATGGCATCGGCGCCTTCGAAGACGGCGATCGAAACATCCGACACCTCGGCACGGGTCGGCACCGGTGCTGTGATCATCGATTCCAGCATCTGCGTGGCTACCACCACCGGCTTGCCGGCGCGGCGAGCCGCGCGCGTGATCTGCTTCTGGATGCCGGGCACCGCCTCGAGCGGCATCTCGACGCCGAGATCACCGCGGGCGACCATCAGCGCGTCGGACAGCTCGATGATTTCGGCCAGCCGGGCGACGGCTTGCGGCTTTTCGATCTTGGCCATGATCAGCGCCCGGCCGCGCGCGATCTTGCGCGCCTCGGCAAGATCCTCCGGCCGCTGCACGAAGGACAGCGCGACCCAGTCTACGCCTGTGGCCAGTACGGCATCGAGATCCTTGCGGTCCTTCTCGGTCAGCGCGCCGACCGGCAGGTCGGTGTCGGGCAGGCTGACGCCCTTCTTGTCGGAGATCGTGGTGCCGGCGACGACGGTGCAGACGATCGACTTGCCGTCGCTTCTCACCGCCTTCAGCTCGAGCTTGCCGTCGTCGATCAGCAGGCGATGGCCGGCCTCGACCGAGGTCAGGATTTCGGGATGCGGCAGATAGACCCTGGTCGAGGTGCCGGGCTCGGGATTGTCGTCGAGCGTGAAGGTCTGGCCGACAGTCAGCACTTCCTTGCCATTGGCGAACTTGCCGACGCGCAGTTTTGGTCCTTGCAGATCGGCCAGGATGCCGATCGGCCGGCCGACCGCTTCCTCGACAGTGCGGATGCGTCCGACCAGCGTGCGCATCAGCTCGTGATCGGTGTGGCTCATATTGATGCGGAACACATCGGCGCCAGCTTCGAACAGTTTCTTCAGCATCTCCTCCGACGAGGAGGCCGGACCGATGGTGGCTAGGATCTTGACCTTGCGGCTACGTCTCATTGACTGTTTGTTCCCGGGGCGGCTGGAGCGCCTCCCGTTGTGGACTCATCGGTCAGCTGGACCATCCAGCTTGCCTGTTCGCCCGTGTCATATTCCTGGAATCCGGCGCGCTGGAAGCCCCGGGCGACGCAGTCGGTTACGCCGGCGATCTTGAACTCTTTTTCAGCCACGCACATGTTGATCGGGCCGTCCCAGCGTCCGCCGCGCTCGGCGTCTTCTGCATAAAGATAGTAAAACCTTGATGACAGCGGCCCTTCGATCAGCGTCTTGCAGCTCGATCCCTCGATGTGCCACCAGCCCTCGGTGATCCAGCCGGCCTTGGCGCGATAGCCGATACCGACACCGACCAGGTTCTGCGTGGCGTTGCAGACGCGGAAATCGGCACGCGCCGGCGAGGCCATGACCACCGCCGACAGGCCGACGGCAAGGATCAGGAGCGGCATGGCAAAGGCAGAGCGCATGCGCTGCCTGCCAGCGGAACTCATCCGAAAACCCCTCAAGAACCACATCAGCATCTCTCTGCGCCCCTTTTCGGAAAAGTCCGGGCGCATGTCAACGCACCGTTTTGTTCAATTCCAATCGATTTAGAAGGCTCCGGCGCACGATTCGCCGAGCTCCGCCAGATTTCCCGGGAAACCTTGGCCAAACAACGGCATTGCGCAAGCGTCGTCTTCGTGGAATGACGATAGCACCCTCCCCGGAAGCCAGCGAACAGACCATTTCCCGCCAATGACCCGATCCACAGTTTTCGCGCCTTTCGACGTTGTCGAAGGCGACCGCAAGCGAGGCATCGTGCTCTTGTGCGACCATGCCCGCCGCGACCTACCCGACGATTATGGCAGGCTCGGCCTGCCGGCGGCGGAGTTCGACCGCCACATCGCCTACGACATCGGGGTCGAAACGGTAACGCGCGAACTGGCCGCCTTGCTCGGCGTACCGGCGGTGCTCGCCAATTTTTCGCGGCTGCTGATCGATCCCAATCGCGGCGAGGACGATCCGACGCTTATTCGCCAGCTTTATGACGGCACCGTCGTGCCCGGGAATTACCCCATCGCTCCCGAGGAGCGTGAAAGGCGGCTCGATGGCTTCTACCGGCCCTATCACGACGCTGTCGGCGCCATGATAGCCTCGGTCGCACGGGCTTCCGCGTGGACGCCCTTCATCTTCTCCGTGCATTCCTTCACGCCTGTCATGCAAGGCATACAGCGTCCCTGGCATGTTGGTATCCTGTGGGACCGGGACGACCGGGTGGCACGGCCGCTGATCGACATGCTGGCCGAGGACAAGAGCCTGGCCGTCGGCGACAACGAACCTTACGACGGCGCGCTGCGCGGCGACACCATGTACAAGCACGCCATCGTCAACGGTTTTGCTCATGCGCTGATCGAGATCCGCCAGGATCTGATAGCAGACCAGAAAGGCGCTCTGGCATGGGCCGAACGGTTGGCGCCGATCGTTGACGCGATCAACCGTCGTCCCGATATACATGTCGTCAAGCAATTCGGCTCCCGCACCGGGCCGCTGTAAGGAGGTTTCGATGACCGAACTCAGCGACGAACAGCAACGCGATTTCGAGGCCGCCGCCTTTCGCCGGCTGGTCGGGCATCTGCGCGAGCGCAACGACGTGCAGAACATCGACCTGATGAACCTCGCCGGCTTCTGCCGCAACTGCCTGTCGAACTGGTACCGCGAGGCGGCCAATGCGGAGGGCGTCGACCTGAGCAAGGACCAGTCGCGCGAGATCGTCTACGGCATGCCTTACGCGCAATGGCAGGCACTCAACCAGACCGAGGCCTCCGACGCCAAGAAGGCCGAATTCGAGGCAAGGCGTCCCAAGGACCACTAAGCCCGCTTTGGCCCAAGCGCTTTCGAAATAGAGCGCTTGACTGAAAATTGAATCGATCTAATTTGCCGCGCGAAGCCATTTTCTGACCGGATTCGCCTTATGAACGCGTCAAACGCCATGCAGACTGCCATTCGCGGACGATGGGCCGTCGCGGCCATTTTCCTCGCCAACGGCTTTCTGACCGGCAGCTGGGCGCCGCAGATCCCGGTGTTCCTGACCCGGCTCGACATCTCGAAGTTCACGCTCGGCCTGCTGATCCTGCTGTTTGGCGCCGGCGCCGTCACCGCCATGACCTGGTGCGGCCATTTGATCTTCAGGCATGGTTCGCGCACCGTGCTGCGCTGGTTCGGCCTTTGCGGCAGCCTCGGCCTGCTGGTCGTGGCGCTGGCGCCTAATGTGCCGCTGGCGGCCATCGCCATGTTCATCTTCGGCGGCTCGATCGGCGGCATGGATGTCGCCATGAACGCCAATGCGGTGGTGGTCGAACGGCGGCTCTCCCGCGCCATCATGTCGTCCTCGCATGGCTTCTGGAGCCTCGGCGGTTTCGCCGGCGGCGGCCTCGGCGGCTTTGCCATTCAGACCTACGGCCATCTCGCCCACGCGGCGGTGGTCACCGCTCTCGCCCTCGCGGTGATCGCGGTGGCGGTTCGCCATCTGGTCGGCGAGGATAGGCCGCGGGCGGCCGAGCATCACAAATTCACGCTGCCGGCAAACCCGCTGGTTTATCTGGTCGGCCTGATGGCGCTGCTGACGATGATCTCCGAAGGCGCGGTGCTCGACTGGGCGGCGCTGTATCTCAGGCAGGAACTCGGCGCCGACCTTGCCATCGCCGGCCTCGCTTACGCTGCCTTTTCCGGTGTCATGGCGATCATGCGCTTCTTCGGCGACGGCGTCCGCAATCGCTTCGGCGCGGTCGCGACCCTACGCGGCTCGGCGGTTGTCGCGGCCGCCGGCATGCTGATCGCCGGGCTGTCGCCCTCGCCCTGGCTCGCAATCGCCGCCTTTGCCCTGTGCGGCTTCGGCATCGCCAACATGGTGCCGATCATCTTCTCGGCCGGCGGCAACCAGGAAGGCATGTCGTCGGGCATCGGAATGAGCGTCGTCACCACGATGGGCTATTCCGGCATATTGGTGGCGCCCTCGGCGATCGGCTTCGTTGCCGAGCATTCCAGCTTCGGCCCGATCTTCGTCGCCATGTCGGGGTTGCTGATCGTCGTTCTGCTGATGGCCGGCCTTGCTCACCGCGCGGAGTTCGCCGCCGCGCCGGCCGAATAGCGCTGCAGTTCCTCGTAGAGGAAATCCGCGACGCGGCGGATGCGCACGCTGGTGCGCACGTCGCGATGCATGGCCAGCCACACTGGTAAGACAGGCAGTGGCAGGCCAGGCAGCAGCTTCTCCACCGATGGATCACGGTCGACCAGCGGCTCCTGGCCGAGACCGACGCCGTTTCCCGCCCGCACCGCCTCCCACAAAACGATCTGGTTGTCGGCCCTGAAGCGGAAACTGCTCCGGGTGACAGGGATGCCATACTGGGTAAAGCCTCTAATGATGTCGTCGCTGCGGTCGAAGCCGACCAAATCGTGGTCGACAAGGTCGGCAGGCTCCAGCGGCCGGCCGCGCCGGTCGAGATAGGATTTGGCCGCGCAGGCGCAAAGCGGAATATCGCAGACCTTACGCGCCGTCAGCTCGTTCTGCGCCGGCTTGACCATACGGATGGCGATATCGGCATCGCGGCGCAACAGGTTTTCGACTTGATTCGAGGCAACGATCTCGACCTCGATACCCGGCTCCTCGAGCCCAAGCCGCGCCATCATGGCCGGCAGCACATAGGCAGCCACCACTTCGCTGGCGGCGATGCGCACCGTGCCTTCGATTGCCTCGACCGATCCCAGCGCCAGCAGTGAGAAGGCGCTTGCCTGCTCGCTGACCGCCTTGCCGCGTTCGAACAACGTGCTGCCGGCTTCCGTCAGTTCATAGCCGCGCCGCCCGCGCCGGAACAGCGTGACACCCAGCGCCTGTTCGAGCTCGCCGATGTGACGACCGAGCGTCGGCTGACTTGCCGAGAGTTTTCGCGCCGCGGCCGACAAGCTGCCGGTTTCCGCAACGGTGACGAAGCTCTTGATCAGGTTCCAGTCGATTTCAGTCATTCATTTATGAATAACAAAGCTCCAGCGATAGTCAATTTCCATTCGCATTCGAGGCGACCATATTCCGGCTGCAGACACCAACACGGACTGCAAACACCAACCTGGAGAACTCAAATGACCAAGATCGCTCTCACCGCCGCCGCCATCCTCATTTCCGCCAGCGCTGCTTTTGCCGGCAGCGACAAGTTTGGCTCGAACGACGCCAGCCAGCCGACTGTGGCCAGCATCGACAACACGACCACCACGTCGATCGGCAACCCGGACGCGGCCGTCCAGAAGCCGGCGACGCAAGGCAGCAACCGCGAGATCTTCGGCAACCGCTGATCCGATCGCGCTTGTCGCTGATCGCCCCTCCCCAACGACCACGCAAATTCCAAATCAGGAGTATTTCCAATGACCAAGATCGCAATTCTCGGTGCCAATGGCCGGCTCGGCCGCGTGGTCGCCAAGGCCTTCATCGATGCCGGCTACGATGTCCGCGCAATCACCCGCAGCGGCAAGGTGCCGGCCGAGCTCAACGGCGCCACGGCGGTCGCCGGCGACGCGCTCGACCGTGAAGGCTTGATCCGCGCCACGCAAGGCGTCGACATCATCTTCAACGGCCTCAACCCGATCTACACCGACTGGGGCAAGTGCCTGCCGATGGCCGAGAACGTCATGGCCGCCTGCCATGCGAATGGCACGCTGCACCTCTTCCCCGGCACCGTCTACAATTACGGCTCGCCGATGCCGGCGGTGATCACCGAGAACACGCCCTTTCACCCGACGACCGAGAAGGGCCGCATTCGGACCGCGATGGAAGACCTGTTTCGCCGCGAGGCCGACGCCGGCCGGGTGCGTACCATTCTCTTGCGCGCCGGCGACTTCTTCGGCGGCACCGGCAGCGGTTCATGGTTCGACCTGGTCGTCGCCGCCAAGATGGCCAAGGGCATCTACACCGCACCTGGTCCAGTCGATCTGGTGCATGAATGGGCCTACCTGCCGGACTTCGCCAAGGCCTTCGTCGGCCTGGCGGAAAACCTCGATAAGCTCGGCACCTATGAAGCTCTGAACCTTCCCGGCCATGCAATCACCGACCGGCAACTCAAGGCCGCGGCAGAGAAGTCACTCGGTCGCCCGCTCAAACTGACCTCCATGCCGTGGTGGGTGCTGCGCGCCGGCAGCCCGTTCGTGGCGATGTGGCGCGAGATCGTATCGATGTCCTATCTGCGCTTCGAGCCGCATCAACTGGTTTCGACGCGGCTGGAAGGCATCATCGGTGCGATCCCCCACACGCCGCTGGATCAGGCGGTCACTGAAGCTCTTGAGGATATCGGCATCGCCACCGTGAATGGCGCTGCGAAAGCTGCCTGACAGGCCCGGCGGGCAGCCATGGCGGCCTGCCCGATCTCTTTACATCGATAGGTCTCCTGGAAGGGCGGCTAGACCCGCCCCATCAACACCAGCACCAGGAGCACTACCAGCACCACCCCGACAATGCCCGACGGCCCATAGCCCCAGGAACGCGAATGCGGCCAGGCTGGCACAGCGCCAATGAGGACGAGGACCAGAACGATGATGATAATGGTGGTGATCGGCATGGGAAACTCCCTGCACGGCATTGCTCTTGGAGAGAACAATGCGAAAGGCCGCCCGGTTGTTCCGGGCGGCCTTTGCCGGTCAAATCGGCATTGGGTCTATTCGGCGGCTTTTGGAAAGGCGATCTCCGGCTCCGCTCCGACATCTTGTCCCGGCGCATCGGTCGAAGAAATCTCGCCCTTGCCGCGCCGGAACAGCCGGCTGAACCAGCCGCGCCGCGTGCCGGGCTTGACCTTGGCGCGGGTGAACACCATCAACATCGACGGCGTCACCACCAGCGTCAGCACGGTGGCGAAGGACAGGCCGAAGACGATCGCCGACGACAGCGAAATCCACCATTGCGTCGACGGTGCGTTGATCGTCGTCTCGTGATGGAAGATTTCGAGGCCGAGGCCGAAGGCGATCGGCAGCACGCCGAGAATGGCCGACACCGCCGTCAGCACCACCGGGCGGGCGCGTTCGCGGCAGGTCTGCAGCACCGCCTCGACCTTGTCCCAACCCTCTTCGCGCAGCCTGTCATAGGTGTCGATCAGCACGATGTTGTTGTTCACCACCACGCCGGCCAGCGCGATGACGCCGATGCCCGACATGACGATGCCGAACGTCTCGCCTGTTATCAGCAGTCCGAGGAACACACCGATCGTCGCCATGACCACGCAGGACAGCACCAGCCAGACGCTGGTGAACTTGTTGAACTGCGCCAAAAGCACGAGAAAGATCAGGAAGATCGCCGCTCCGAAGGCCTTGCTGAGAAAGGCGCTGGCTTCGGCGCTGTCCTCGTTCGAGCCAGCCAGCTTCCAGCGGATGCCGCTGCCCAGATCCATATCGGAGACGGCCTTGGTGACCTGCTCCTGCACTGCCGCGACCTGGGCGCCGGCGGCAACGTTGGCCTGGACGACCACCGTACGGGCGCCGTCGATGCGGTTGAGGATACCGACCGTCGGTTCAGGCTTGCGCACGACGAAGTTCGAGATCGGTACCGAGCCTTGGGAGGTCTGCACCCGCAATTCGTCGAGCGTCGACAGCGTGCGCCGGTCTTCGGGCAGGCGAAGCCGGATGTCGACGGCGTCATCGGCGCCGGCCGGACGGTATTCCGAAAGTTTCAACCCGTTGGTCACCAGCTGCACGACGGTGCCGACCGAGGTCGGGCTGATGCCGTACTGCGCCGCCTTGGCGCGGTCGACCTCGAGCGCCCAGTCGACGCCGGGCGGAGGCAAACCATCGGAGATATCTATGACGCCAGGAACCTTGCCGATGCGCGCCGCGACCGCACGGGCTTTGTCGTCGAGCCCCTTGGGGTCGACGGCCGAAAGCCTGATCTGGATCGGCTTGCCGGTCGGTGGGCCGGCCTCCGGCACGCGCACCTCGACATCGACGCCGGGAATGCCGGCCATGACGCCGCGCAAATCGTCCAGGATATGGTTCGCCGACTTGCGCTCGCGCCAGTCGATGAACTCGTACTGGATGACGCCGACGACGTCTTCGGGAATGTCCTGGCCGCCGCCTTGCGTCTTGCCGACGCGGGTGTAGACCGACTTCACACCCGGCCAGCCGAGCAGCCTGTCTTCCGCGATCTTGGTCGCCGTATCCATTTCGGCCAGCGAAAGATTGCCGCGCGCGTGCACGTAAAGCAGGCCGTAATCCGGCTCGACATTCGGGAAGAACTCGACGCCGGCGCCGTATTTCGAATAGGCAAAACCGACGCCGAACAGCAGCGCGACGGTCAGCACCAGCACGGTGATCGGGAAGCGCACCGCTTGCTTGACGATCGCCATGTACCAGCCGTCGCGATTGTCATCCTCGTGATGCGGCGGCGCCTTGGCGAAGATCGCACCCAGCGTCGGCGCGAAGACCAGCGCGTAGAGCATCGAGGCCGACAGCGTGACGATCAGGGTGATCGGCATGTACTTCATGAAGTCGCCGATGATGCCGGGCCAGAACAGCAGCGGCGAGAAGGCGGCGATACGCGTCATCGTCGCCGCGATGACCGGACCGGCCATGCGCTTGGCGGCGAGCGCGAAGGCTTCCTCCTTCGGCATGCCTTCGCTCATCCGTCGCTCGGCGAACTCGGTGACGATGATGGCATCGTCGACCAGCATGCCGACGGCCAGGATGAGGCTGAACAGCACGATCATGTTGATCGTGTAGCCCATCATCGCCAGCAGCAGGATGCCGATCAGGAAGGACGACGGAATGGCCAGGCCAATGAGCAGCGAGGCACGGCCGGACAGCGCATAGAGGATGACGATGAACACCAGGATGACGGCGATCATGACGTGGTTCTGCAGATCGCCCAGCAACTGGTTGACAAAGACGGACTTGTCCTGCGTGTAGGTGACGTTCATGCCCGCGGGCATGGATTTGACGAACTCGTCGGACACCGTCCGCACCTTGGCGATGGTATCGATCAGGTTGGAGCCTATGCGCTTCTTGACTTCGATGGCGATGGCCGGCTTGCCGTTGAGGCGTGTCACCGTTTCCGCATCCTTGAAGGTCGAGCGAATCGTGGCGATGTCCTTGGCCTGCACCACGGCATTGGGGCCGGCGACCACCGGCAGTGCCGCCACATCCTCCGGCGTCTCGATCAGCGAAGGCACTTTGACGGCGTACTTGCCTTCCGAGCCTTCGATGTTGCCGGCGGCGACCAGACTGTTGGAGTTGCCGACCGCACCGATCAGCTGATCGAGCTGCAGCCCGTAGGAAGACAGCTTCATCGGGTCGATGACGACCTCGACCAGGTCGTCGCGCGCACCTTGCAGCGAGCCTTCGAGAACGCCGGGCACTTCTTCGATGCGGTCGCGCAGTTCGCGTGCCGCGGCGGTCAGCACGCGTTCGGGCAATTCGCCCGACAGCGTGACGACGAGCACCGGAAACTCGGAAATGTTGACTTCGTTGACTGTCGGTTCCTCGGCCGCCTGTGGCAGGTCGGCCTTGGCGTCCTGTACCTTGCTGCGCGTGTCCTGCAGCGCGGTGGCCAGATTGGTCTGCGGCTGGAATTCGACCAGCACGTAGCCGCCGCCCTGGAAGGCGGCCGAACGCATTTCCTTGAGGCCCTTCAAGCTTTTCAGCTTGCTTTCCATCGGCCGCAGCAGAAGCCGCTCCGAATCCTCAGGCGAAATGCCCTGATAGATCAGGCTGATATACATCATCGGAATCGGAACGTCGGGCTCCGCTTCCTTCGGCGTCGACTGATAGGCGACCGCCCCGGCAAGGATCAGGAAGACCAGGACCGAGATGGTCAGCCGGGCATTGTTGATTGCGAGTCTGACGATATCCATGGCTAACGCCTGTTTTTGAATTTCAGGAGCTGCGTCGCAGCCGATTGTCCCCGTCCAGGGCTAGTCCATCGCGATATTACTGCGTGCCGGCCGTTGCCTCGCCCAGCAGCTTCTTGATGGTCGCCTGGTCGGCCTCGACCGGATTGACCAGATCGCCTTCCTTCACCAGTTCCTGGCCGGCGACGATGATGCGCGCATCGGCCGGAATGCCGCCGAGCACGAGGCCGGTCGGCGTATCGTCGACGAGGTCGATCGGGAAGAACGCCACCTTGTTGTCCTTGCCGACGGCACGGATGCCGAGGTCGCCCTTGTCGCCCAGCGTCACCACCGAGCGCGGCAGCAGGACCGCGTCGGTCGGTTGTGCGTTGAGCGCGATTTCGGCCGTCATGCCAGCCGGCACGGAGCCGTCGCCGTTGGGGATCGCCACCTCGACGCGGAAGGTGCGGGTCGCCGACGATGCGTCGCGGCTGATGTAGCGCACGGTGCCTTCGACGGTCTGACCGCTGACCAGTCGCACATTGGCCTTGTCGCCCAGCTTGAGGTAGCCGAGGTCGCGCTCGCTGATTTCGCCGCGGGCAATCACCGGATCGAGCTTGAGGATGGTTGCCACCTCGCCGCCCTGCATGATGGAACTGCCGAGCTCCACCGGCACCCGGTCGATGACGCCGTCGAAAGGCGCTTTCACCTCATTGCGGTCGAGTTCGGCCTGTGCGGTTTCCAGCAGCGACTGCGCCGAGGTCAGGTTCGAGCGCGCGGTGTCGAGCTGCAGCTTCGGCAGATTGCCAGTCTTCATCAGCCGCAAACCCGCGTCCAATTCGGCCTGGCGCTGCACCACGAGCTGCCTGGCGTTGTCGACCATGGAGATCTTTTCTTCCGCCGCAAGCATCAGCACCAGATCGCCGGTCTTGACGTGCTGGCCCTGCTTGACCGGCAGCTTGTCGATGACGCCGGCGACGCGCGTCGCCAGCACCGCCCGCTTGTCGGCTTCGGTCAGCCCGGAAACGCGGATGGCGCGTGCATAGGTCTTGCGCGGCGGCGTCACCACCGCCACGGTGCGCAGCGGTGCCTTCGGCTCGGCTTCCGCCGCTCTGGGCTTGTTGGCGTCCGGCGCCTTGGCCTGCTCGACTTCGGCTGCCTTGGCCTTGTTGGCGGCCACGCTGCCGACGGACGAAAACTCGCCTGTCGCCATCCAGGCCGCGAAACCAATGAGCACAACAATGGCTGCAAGCTTGTGAAACCTGATTCTCGGCATCTTCGTTGTTTTCCACTGCGGGTTCGGCCGGCGTCCTCATAACGCGGGCGCGTCGCCGATATGGGTGCGCGCCAAGCCGTGTTCAATTTGCCGTGATCGGCGAAGCGTGCTTCTACATCAAAGTTGTACCGCAATATAGTCCGAAAGTTGCAAGATCATTGCGCCACCGGACAAGATGCGCCCGCCGCTATCCAGTTTTCGATCGCCTCGTATGTCTCTTTCGCCGAGCCCGGCGCCGACTCGCGATCTCCACCGGGGGCCCAGCCCCAGGCAACCAATTTGTCGTCGCGCACATGCAGCGCCACATCCTGCAGGCTGCGCCCGCCATTGCGGGCGGGATCCTTGATCTGCGCGCAGATTTCAGGCGAGGACTCTCCGAACCAGACCATCTCGGTCGGTGCCAGATGCCAGTTCTCGGCCCCGGGCGGCCCATGCAACATATTGGAATTGCTGGAGAAATGGCATGTCGTGCAACGCAAGCCCGGATTGCCGAAGCCAGACCCGTCAGCACCGCGCTGGACATTGAAGGCGTGAACGCGCGTGCCGCCATAATGCGCGCCTGACCAGCGCGGCCGGTCGTCCGCGACATGACAGCCGGCGCATCGTGGATGCGAGAACACCGCATAGACCTTGTCCCATTCGGCCAGGCTTTTTGCGGCGCCGGCCAACGCCGGCGCCAGCGTCTGGCTCTCTTGCGCGATCGCGAACGGCACTGCCAGGACAAGCATGGCAGCAGGCGTCAGCATGATGAGGAGCTTCTTCATGCGAAGGCCACCTGCTTGGACAAGGGCAGCGTCCGGATGCGCTTGCCGGTCAACGCGAAGATGGCGTTGGCCAAAGCTGGTGCCGCCGGCGGTGTGCCGACCTCGCCGACGCCACCCATCTTGTGAAAGTTTTCCAGGATGGCGACTTCGAAGGCCGGGCACTGGAAGATCCGCATGGCATCGAAATCGTGGAAGTTCGACTGTTCGACCATGCCGTCGGCGAAGGTGATCTCCTGGCCCATCGCTGCCGAAAGACCGTAGATGGCGGCGGAAATCAGCTGCGCCTCGATGATGCCGGGATCGAGCGCGGTGCCGACATCGGCGGCGATCCACACCTTCTCGATACGGATGCCGGCTGGCGTATCCGCCACCTGGACGATCTCGCCGACCCAGCTGCCGAAGGACAGCGTGAAGGCCACGCCCTTGGCCTTGCCGGCTGGTAGCGCTTCGCCCCATTTCGCCATCGCGGCGACTTTCTCCACCACCTTCACCGCCGAGGGATAGGCGGCCATCAGTCTCTTGCGCATCTCGACCGGATCGACTTTCCCAGCAGCGGCGATCTCGTCCATGAACCCCTCATGGAAGAAGCCGTTGACCGAACTGCCGACCGAGCGCCAGGAACCGACAGGGATGGAGACGGGCGCCGCGATACCGCTGACCCGGTAATTCGGGATGCTGTAGGGCTGGTCATAGGCGCCATCGACAATGGTCTTGTCGGGACCGAGCGGCGATATCGAGGGGAACAGCCGACGCAGCGTGCCGGCAATCACCGATGGCGAGGCCATCCTCATGTCGACGGCGACCGGCGTGCCATCGTCGCCGAGCCGCGCCTGGAACTTGCCGATAGCGGCCGGTCGATAGGCGTCGTGGCGCATGTCTTCTTCACGCGTCCAGGTCACCTTGACTGGACGCCCGCCCGCTTCCTTGGCCATCAGCGCCGCATAAATCGCATAGTCCATCTCGATGCGCCGGCCGAAGCCGCCGCCGAGGAAGGTGGTGTGCACGGTGACCTTGTCCTGCTCGATGCCGAGTTGATTGGCGCAAAGCTGCCGCACCAGGGTCGGGGCCTGGTTGCCGCACCAGATGGCGAGGGCACCATCCTTGAGCTGCGCCGTCGCGTTCATCGGCTCCATCGTCGCGTGCGCCAGATAGGGCACGGCATAGTCGGCCTCGACGATCCTTTCGCGCGGCGCATCGGCAAAGCCGCTGTCGACATCGCCATTGTCGCGCATCACCGAACCCTTGGGGCCAAGCGCCTGCTTCAGCACATCGGATATGGCGGCGCTGCTGAGCGGATATTCGGGATCTGACCACTCGGCGTCGATCGCCTCGGCAGCCTTGAACGCCGTCCATGTGTTGTCGGCGATGATGCCGAAGCCATGGCCGTAATTCGTCTCGAGCGGTACGATCTTGGTCACGCCGGGCATTTTCTCGGCCCTGGAGAGGTCCGCCTTGATCGGCCTCGACCAGAAGCGTGGGCTCATCTTGACCGTGCCGTAGAGCATGTCGGGCAGCCGGACATCGATGCCGAAGATCGGCGCCCCGGTGACCTTGGCCAGCATGTCGATGCGCTTCTGCGGTTTTCCCAGCAGTTTCCAGTCGGCCCGGTCCTTGAGTTTGACTTCGTCCGGCGGCGCCATCGCCGCGGCGGCCGCGGCGACCGCGCCATAGGTCAGAGACTTGCCGGACGCCTTGTGCAGGATCGAACCGTAGGCCGTTTCCAGATCGGCGGCGGCGACACCCAGTTTTTGCGCCGCGGCAGCGATCAGCATCTGCCGGGCGGCGGCACCCGCTTGCCGCATCTTGTCAAAGCCATCCCGTGTCGAAGACGAACCACCCGTGCCCTGCAGGGCAAGGAGCTTGCCGACCACGCCGAGACCCGAGCGCACCGCTTGCGCGGTCATGCTTTCGTCGAAGAAGGCGAACGGGCCGCCCTCTTCGAGGATCGCGGCGTTGTAATAGGCATGGGAGGCCGGCCCGTGTTCGACCTTGACCCGATCGAGGCCGACATCGAGTTCTTCGGCGACCATGACGGCAAGCGTCGTCGAAATGCCTTGCCCCATCTCGGCGCGCGGCGCGACGATGGTGATGGTGTTGTCGGCGCCGATCTTCACATAGGGGTTGAAGGTCGCCTCGCCCTTGCCGAGATCGGCCTCGAGCGGGTTCGCAAAAGGCTTGCGATAATAGTAGTAACCGACGGCAACGCCGCCCGCGACAGCGACCGCGCCCATCAGGAACGTGCGGCGGGCGATCTTTCCGACACTGGCCATGGTCAGAGCCCCGCCGTCTTGAGCGCCGCGGCCTTCTTGATGGCCGAGCGGATCCTCGGATAGGTGCCGCAGCGGCACAGATTGCCGCCCATGGCGTTGTCGATGTCGGCGTCGCTCGGGTCGGCGACCTCGTCAAGCAGCGCCACCGCGCTCATGATCTGGCCGGCCTGGCAATAGCCGCATTGCGCGACCTGTTCCGCCAGCCATGCCTGCTGCACCGGATGCAGCCTGCCCGCCGTGCCGATGCCTTCAATGGTGGTGACAGCCCCGCTGACCTGGCCAACCGGAAGCGAGCAGGAACGCACCGGCTGACCGTCGACATGAACCGTGCAGGCGCCGCAGGCGGCAATGCCGCAGCCGAATTTGGGTCCGGTCTTGCCGATGAGATCGCGCAGCGCCCATAGCAGCGGCATGTCCGGATCGGCATTGATATCGAATGATTGTCCGTCGACGGTGAGGCGCATGGGGATACCCTTTGTTGTCGTTCACTGCCCAAGGGCGAAGCGTCCGCTTCGTCCAATACAGATTGACAAATTACGTCATTTTGTCAATAAAGATTTCGCAGGATAGAATTGCTCCATGAATCAGATCGAAGACATCGCCACCGCCGACCCCAAACGCGTCCGTATCCTGGATGGGGCGATGAAGGTGTTTTTGGCTTATGGCTTCTCCCGCACCACCATGGACGACATCGCCCGCGCCGCCGACATGTCGCGGCCGGCGCTCTATCTCCTGTTCAAGAACAAGACCGACATTTTCCGCGCCATCGCCATGATGATCCTGTCGCGCTCGGTCGAGGCGGCAAAGCTGGCTCTGGCCGGCGACGGCGCTTTCACCGAGCGCATGATGCGAGCCATCGACGAGGCATTCATCTCGATGATGGGCGCCGTCGTTGCCTCGCCGCATGGCGCCGAACTGCTGGACATGAAATCGAGCCTTGGCGATCTGGTGGGCTGCTGGCGCGGCGGGCTTGGCAAACATATCGCCGCCGCGATCGAGGGCGAAGCAGCCAGGAACGGCGTCGATCTGGCGGCCAGGGGCCTGTCGACGCAACTGCTTGCCGACATGCTGCTCGACGGGCTGGAAGGCATGAAGGCGCGGATCAGCGATCCCCAGGGACAGCGGCAAGCGGCCGCCGCCCTGATCAGGGTGATCGAACTCACTCTGAAAGCATGATCGCGGGCCAATCGATGAACATCGATTGGCCGTTCACGCCCGACGGCGAACCACCTCCGGATTTTTGCGCGCAGCAAGGAATTCCTTGACCCGCCGGCCAGGTGCGGGACCGCGCACCGGCTTGAAACCGTCATCGAGTTCGCCCGAGAGATCGAGTGTCGGGTGCTTGCCGACGGCGTCGTAATTCTCTTCCAGCCAATCGGTCGCGGCGGTGCGGCCGAGATCGCGCAGATAGGTCAGGAACGCCCATTCGGCATTGACCTTCGATGATGCCGACAGGTCCTTGAACGCCTCGTCGGCATCGATACGGTGCATGCGGATGTCGCGGTATTCGCCATGCGGCAGACGGCCGGCGGCGATCAGTTCCTTGACGAAGGCAATCGAACGGAATTCGCGCAGCAGCCCAGCGTTGAAGGTGATCTCGTCGATGCGGTTCTGGATCTCATTGGCGCTCCTTGGTGTTCCCTCCCGCACCACCGGATTGATCTGCACCAGCAGCACGTCCTCGGTCGCCGCCGTCTTGAAGAACGGATAGAGCGCCGGATTGCCGCCATAGCCGCCGTCCCAATAGGGCACGCCCTTGATCTCGACGGCGCGGAACAGTTGGGGCAGGCAGGCCGAAGCCATCACCGTGTCGAGGTCGATCTCGCCGTCGGAAAAGACGCGCAGCTGTCCGGTTTCGACATTGGTCGCCGAAATGAATAGCTCCATCGACTTGCAGGCGCGGACATTCCTAAAATCGATCTCCCGCGCGACGACGTCGCGCAGAGGATTGAGGCCCAGCGGGTTGGCGGCATAGGGCGAGAACACCCGCGACATGGTGTCGAAAAAGACATAGCCCGGCGTGTTCTCGATCGACCAATTGCCCCAGGCGACATCCCACGGCATGCGCTGCACCGGGCTGAACCGGCCCTTCGCCGCCACCGCGCGCCAGAAATCATCGAGCTTCTGGCGTGCGCCATCGACCCCGCCACGGACAAAACCGTCGGCCAGCGCCACCGCGTTCATGGCGCCGGCACTGGTACCTGACACCGCTGATATCTCCAGCCTGCCGTCCTCCAGCAGCCGGTCGAGCACACCCCAGGAAAAGGCCCCGTGCGAGCCGCCGCCCTGAAGTGCGATATTGATCTTCTTCGTCTCCTCCGCCTTGCCGTTTTTGGTCATGGCGTCGTCCTCGGTCTGTCCCGTTTGGTAGATGAGAAAATTCTGGGCCTCACGCGGCGGTCCAGCCGCCGTCGACCGACAGATGCGTGCCGTTGACCTGCGCCGCCGCGTCCGAACACAGGAACACCGCCGCTGCCGCGATCTGCTCGACCGTGACGAATTCCTTCGTCGGCTGCTTGTCCAGCATGACCTCGCGGATGACGGTGGCGCGGTCCATCTCGTGAGCTTTCATCTGGTCGGGGATCTGCGCCTCGACCAGCGGCGTCAGCACGTAGCCGGGGCAGATGGCATTGCAGGCGATCTTGTCACGCGCCAGTTCGAGCGCGACCGTCTTGGTCAGCCCCAAGATGCCATGCTTGGCCGCGACATAGGCCGATTTGAATGGCGACGCGACCAGCCCATGCGCCGAGGCGATGTTGACGATCCGGCCGCCGCCGGCCTTTTTCATCAGCGGAATCGCTGCCGCGATGGTGTGGAACGCCGAAGACAGGTTGATGGCGATAATCGCGTCCCATTTCTCGATTGGAAAGTCTTCCACCGGCGCGACATGCTGGATGCCGGCATTGTTGATCAGAATATCGACCGACCCGAACGTTTCTGCAGCCTTTGAGACCAGCGCCCGGCATTCTGCCGGTTTCGACATGTCGGCCTTGATGTAGGCAGTCTTCACGCCGTGCTGTTTGGCGATCGCATCGGCGATGGCGTGGTCGGCTGCCGTGTCGGAGAAGGAATTGACGACGACGTCATGGCCTTCGGCCGCCAGCGCTTGGGCGATGGCCAGGCCAATGCCGGATGTGGAGCCGGTGACAACTGCGGTTTTCCTGGTGGCCAAGGGCGGAATCCTCTGGTTGCGGCAAAAGCAGGTCTATGTTGCAGTGCAGCATATATGCTCGATGCGACGCAATAACAGCGGCCAGAATTTTCGGCGAGATGAAATTTTCGTCATGAGCGGCGGCACAGCCGCTCACCACGACAACATCGACCGGACCGCCCCGCCCATCGGCGGGCGCAACCTTCCTGCAAAAATCCTGCAGAGCCCAAAAAAGCTTCAGGCAACCAGGTCAGGCACCGGCCCGACATAACGCGACTGCGGCCGGATCAGCCGACCGGTCGTCTGCTGCTCGCGCGCATGCGCGATCCAGCCAGCGACACGCCCGGCGGCAAAGATATTGCTGAAGGCTTGGCTGGGAAAGCCCGCCGCTTCCAGCAGCAGGGCGGTGTAGAACTCGACATTGGTCTGCAGCGAGCGCGACGGCTTGGCAACCCGCAGCACGTCGAGCGCCGCTTGCTCCACCGTCTCCGCGAAGGCCAGCCGGCGGCCGGCTTCGCCCTCGTTGCCGAGTTGCCGGACCACCGCCTTCAGCACATCGGCACGTGGATCGCGCACCCGGTAGATGCGATGCCCGAACCCCATGATGCGCTTGCCATGCGCGATCTCTGCGCGCAGCCAGCCGGCCGCATCGCCATGCGCCTGGATTGCATCCAGCATCTCGATGACAGGGCCAGGCGCGCCGCCGTGCAGCGGCCCCTTGAGCGCGCCGAGCCCGGCCAGCACGGACGATGTCAGGCCGGCCTGCGTGGACGCGACCACGCGCGTTGCAAAGGTCGATGCATTGAGACCGTGATCGCAAACCGTCACCAGATAGGTGTCGAGCGCCTTTGCCAGCCCTGGCGAGGCGACGCTGCCGCTCAGCATCCGCAACATGTCGGCGGCATGATCGGCACGGCTGTCCGGCGCGATCGCCTCCTCGCCGTGCCGGAGGCGCAGCAAGGCCGGCGTCAGCACGGCGGGCGCCGCGATCAGCAGCAAGGCGTCCGTCAGCGTGTCGCCGTCCGGCAGCAGCGCCACACCGGCGCGCATGGCGCTGTAGACATCGAGCGATGCAAGCAAGGGCAGCGAGGGCAAAACCCGCTCGAACACGTCCGCACGCGCCTGGCCCAGAGCCCGCGTCAGTTCCGCATCATCGGGAAGGCCGTCGAAAAAGCCATCCAGCAGCAACCGAACCACCTGGGCATAATTCCAACGGCCGGCCAATTCCGGCAGCGAATGACCACGGATCGTCAGACGGCCGCCAAGACCATCCACGTCGGAGAGCACTGTTTCCGCCGCCACAACGTCATCGAGCCCATTCGCCATAGCCTGTCTCCTTGAAGCATTTCGCGATTGGAGATAAGTCTGGGCAACACCGCCATCAATCTTGATCAATAGAATCAATATGAGAGTTCGATATGTCCGAGTGGCTGTCGCGAGAGGAAGCGCTTGAGCGTCTCCAGGTGCGGGCGCAGACGCTGTACGCCTATGTCAGCCGTGGGCGCATCGGCATGCGGCCCGACCGCGCCGATCCGCGCCGCAGCCAGTATCGTGCCGACGACATAGCGGCGCTGGCAACGCGGAGGGCACGTGGAAGAAGTCCCTCGGCAATCGCCGAAAGTGCGATCGCCTGGGGCGAGCCGTCGATCGCTACGGCGATTTCGACCGTCTCGCACGGTCGCCTTGTCTATCGTGGCCAGGACGCCGCCGCGCTTTCCGAGAATGCCACGCTGGAAGAAACAGCCGCGGTGCTCTGGGCTCTGCCCAAACCGGTGGCTTTCGAAGCGCCGTTGCTGGAGGAGCCCTATCAAGCTGGCCGGGCCGCGGCCTTTGCGCGACTTGCGGTGCTTGCCGGCCAAGGGCGCCCGTCGCTCGGGCGCAGCGCCGCGTCGCTGCATGCCGATGCCGCGCACGTGGTCGGCGTGCTGGCCAGTGCCTTGGGCACGTCGGCGGGATTAGAGCCAATCCATCAACGGCTGGCACAGCGCTGGTCGGTGGATGGTGGCGGGGCGGATGCGATCCGCCGAGCGCTTGTCTTGCTTGCCGATCACGAACTGAACGCGTCGACCTTCGCCGCCCGCGTCGCGGCCTCGACCGGCGCGCCGCTGGCCGCTTGCCTGCTCGCTGGGCTTGCGACCCTGTCAGGCCCTCGCCATGGCGGCGCCGGCGAGGCGGTGATGCAACTGGCCGAGGATGCGGCACGGCATGGCGCCGATGCGACGATCCGGCGCTGGCTCAGCCATGACCGACCGTTGCCGGGGTTCGGTCACCAGCTTTATCCCGACGGCGATCCACGGGCGGAGGCGCTGCTGTCGGTGATCGAGGTCGACGGCACACTATCGTCGCTGCGCGACGCTGCCCTTGCCGCGACCGGCGCGCTTCCCAACATAGACTTTGGGCTGGCCGCGCTGACGCGCAACCTTGGCTTGCCGCGCGATGCACCGTTCCGCCTGTTCGCGCTCGCACGCAGCGTCGGCTGGGCCGCGCACACGGTCGAACAGATAACAAGCGGAGGCCTTATCAGGCCGCGCGGCCGTTATGTGGGAGTGCTGCCATAGGGCCGAAAAGGGGTACCGGTCTTCGGAAAAGATGGAACGGGCAGCGACCCGACGCGCCGCAGCTATCGGATCTTTCGATCCGAACGCGTCAAGACATCGTGTCGAGCTTGCGCTGCATGGCCGCGATCTGGTCCTTCAACTCCTGCAGGTCGTCGGGCTTGTCAGGCGTTTCCTTCCTGGCCGGCTCGGGCGTCGGTGCAGCCCCTGGCGCGGTGCCCGCGGGCGGAAACGGCGTGAACAGCCGCATCGCATTCTGGAACATTTCCATGTTGCGGCGCGTCTGCTCCTCCAGTGCCTTGATCGGCGTGGTGATTTTCATCATGTCCAGCGGCGACTTGCCGAGCGCACCCTTCATCTGCTCGCGAAAGCGTTCCTGCTCCTTGGAGAAGGCGAGCATCGACTGCTCGAGGAAGCTCGGCACGATCATCTGCATCTGGTCGCCGTAATAGGCGATCAGCTGGCGCAGGAACGGGATCGGCAGCATGTTCTGCCCATCCTTGTTCTCCAGCTCGAAGATGATCTGGGTCAGCACCGGATGCGTGATGTCGTCACCGGTCTTGGCGTCCTGGACGGTGAACTCCTCGCCCTTCTTGACCATCTCGGCGAGGTCCTCGAGCGTCACATAGGTGCTGGTACCGGTGTTGTAGAGGCGGCGATTGGCATATTTCTTGATGATGATCGGATCGTCTTTAGCGGCCATCTACATCCTCCCGGGGACACCGGCGCGCCTCTGAGTAAGCCGCCGATAGCGATTGTGCCTTTTTTTTGAGGATATGCGCAAAAGCCTCACAATTCCAAGCAGTTTGTGCAGTGCGGGATCATTAAATGCTGCATAGCGGGCAAAAAATATGCTGCGCAGCAATGAGGGAACTGCCGCCCCGGCGAGGCACGACCCGCTTGTGGCGCATGGGCGCCATGCCCATTTCCGGTTTGACTTGGATCATGGAAAGGGCAAGAAAAGTCGCCAACAACGCCCAAAAAAACGACAGCTCGAAGTCCGGAGAAGAAAATGACCTCTGCCAATTCCATCGTTGTCGCCAGCGCCGCACGCACGCCGGTCGGCTCCTTCAACGGCGCCTTCGCCGCCACCCCGGCACATGAGCTCGGTGCCGTCGTCATCAGGGAATTGCTGTCGCGCGCCGGTGTCGAACCAGGCGAGGTCGACGAGGTCATCCTCGGTCAGGTGCTGACCGCGGCGCAGGGTCAGAACCCGGCCCGCCAGGCATCGATCAATGCCGGCCTGCCCAAGGAAACCACCGCCTGGGGCCTGAATCAGGTTTGCGGCTCGGGTCTGCGCGCCATTGCGCTCGGCATGCAGCAGATCGCCACCGGCGACGCTAAGGTGATCATCGCGGGCGGCCAGGAATCGATGTCGCTTTCGACGCATGCCCAGCACCTGCGCGCAGGCGTCAAGATGGGCGACTTCAAGCTGATCGACACTATGATCAAGGACGGACTGTGGGATGCCTTCAACGGCTATCACATGGGCAACACCGCCGAAAACGTCGCGCGCCAGTTCCAGATCACCCGCGACGACCAGGACCAGTTCGCGCTGGCCTCGCAGAACAAGGCCGAGGCCGCGCAGAAGGCCGGCAAATTCAAGGACGAGATCGTCGCCGTCACTATCAAGGGCAAGAAGGGCGACACCATTGTCGACCAGGACGAATACATCCGCCACGGTGCCACGATCGACGCCATGACCAAGCTGAGGCCGGCTTTCGACAAGGACGGCACGGTGACCGCCGCCAACGCCTCCGGCATCAATGACGGCGCTGCGGGTGCTGTGCTGATGAGCGAAGCGGAAGCGGTGAGACGTGGCATCACCCCGCTGGCGCGTATCGTGTCCTGGGCAACCGCCGGCGTCGACCCGCAGATCATGGGCACCGGACCTATTCCTGCCTCGCGCAAGGCATTGGAAAAGGCTGGCTGGTCGGTCGGCGACCTCGACCTGATCGAGGCCAATGAAGCCTTTGCGGCGCAAGCCTGCGCCGTCAACAAGGACATGGGCTGGGATCCCTCGATCGTCAACGTCAATGGCGGCGCCATCGCCATCGGCCACCCGATCGGCGCATCTGGCGCCCGCATCTTCAACACGCTGGTCTTCGAGATGCGCCGCCGTGGCGCCAAGAAGGGCCTCGCTACGCTCTGCATCGGCGGCGGCATGGGCGTCGCCATGTGCGTGGAGGCAATCTGAAGAAAAGCAAATAGCGAGTAGCGAATAGGGAAGAATGGCGTCAGCGCGACGGGACATCAAATCCCTACTCGCTATTAGCCACTCGCTATTCGCTCCCGACCAAAGGGAGGAACATTATGACCAAGGTAGCAATCGTCACGGGCGGATCGCGCGGTATCGGCGCGGCGATCTCGATCGCATTGAAGACCGCCGGCTATTCGGTTGCCGCGAACTACGCCGGCAATGACGACGCGGCGGCGAAATTCAAGGCCGAAACCGGTATCCCGGTCTACAAATGGTCGGTCGCCGACTATGATGCCTGCACCACCGGCATCAAACAGGTCGAGGCCGATCTCGGCCCGGTCTCGGTGCTGGTCAACAATGCCGGCATCACCCGAGACGCCATGTTCCACAAGATCACGCGCGAACAGTGGAAAGAGGTCATCGACACCAACCTGTCCGGCGTCTTCAACATGACGCATCCGCTGTGGAGCGGCATGCGCGACCGCAAGTTCGGCCGCGTCATCACGATCTCCTCGATCAACGGCCAGAAGGGCCAGGCCGGCCAGGTCAACTATTCCGCCGCCAAGGCCGGCGACATCGGTTTCAGCAAAGCTCTGGCTCAAGAGGGGGCGCGCGCGGGCATCACCGTCAACGTCATCTGCCCCGGCTACATCGCCACCGAGATGGTCAAGGCTATCGACGAGAAGGTGCTCAACGAGCGGATCATCCCGCAGATCCCCGTCGGCCGCCTCGGCGAGCCCGAAGAAATCGCGCGCTGCGTCGTTTTCCTCGCTTCCGAGGATGCCGGCTTCATCACCGGCTCGACCATCACGGCCAATGGCGGCCAGTATTTCGTCTGATGACGGGCGGTGCGGGCGGACAGACCGACGGGCCAGCCCGCCGGCCCGTTTTTTCGTTGCCGGGCCTGATCCTTTCGACATGCCCTCGTCGGGTGCTGACCCAATCCGGTACGCAGAGGTTAATAGCGGCTGGCCGCCCTGTGCGAAACCGGTTCCCAAGCCTGTGGATTCTCGGTGGATAAGCTGTTCACAACACAAGATATTGGGGTGAACAAACCAAGAATATTCCGGCATCCTGATTCGTCGCCGATTCGTTCCGGCTTTGACCGGAACGTTAACGGCGACAGCTGGAATCGCCTGCCAATTCCTTAACGCGGATTAGGAAAGATCAACAATTTCATAAGCTTGAGCGAGGCATACCAAGCCATCATGATCGTTTCTCGGCAAAGGTTAACAGCAACGCCCCCTTGCACCCTCTTAGCATAAAACGGGCCAGTTCAGCGATTCAGCATGTGGTGCGACTCCTGGTCGCAAAATCCACATGTAGCCGTGAACAAAAGCTGAATCTGGCCGAGTCACTGATTCGTCGCCGATTCGTTCCAGACTCGTTCTATCCGTTAATCCGCGGCCGATTGAGAGCTTGACAAAAACACCTTCTGGCCGGCGGTGGAACATTCCGCTTTCGCTTCGCGCCCGAAATCCCTATGTGTCGCCTGTCATACGCGCCACGTGAGGCACGCTCCCGACAACCAGAGGCCAGAAAGCCTTATTCCCAGGGTCGATGAACATCCAGCCGAAACACACTGAGCCGCTAATCCTGTCTGGCCGCGACGTGACCGCCGTGCTTGGGCCCACCAACACCGGCAAGACCCATCTCGCCATCGAGCGCATGGTGGCTCATGAGAGTGGCATCATCGGCCTGCCGCTCAGGCTGCTGGCGCGCGAGGTCTATGCCCGCGTCTGCGAAAAGGTTGGCGCTCACAAGGTCGCGCTGATCACCGGCGAGGAAAAGATCCAGCCGGCGGGCGCGAAATATTCGGTCTGCACCGTCGAGGCCATGCCGCGCGAGACCGATGCCGCCTTCGTCGCCATCGACGAGGTGCAGCTTGCCGGCGACCTCGAGCGCGGACACATCTTCACCGACCGTATCCTGCATCTGCGCGGCCGCCAGGAAACGTTGCTGCTCGGTGCCGCCACCATGCACGGCATTTTGCAGCGCCTGCTGAGAGGCGTCTCTGTGGTGACGCGGCCGAGGCTGTCGCATCTTGCCTATGCCGGCCCCAAGAAACTGACACGGCTGCCGCGGCGCACTGCGATCGTCGCCTTCTCGGCCGACGAGGTCTACGCCATAGCCGAACTGATCCGCCGCCAACAGGGCGGTGCCGCCGTCGTGCTCGGCGCGCTAAGCCCGCGCACCCGCAACGCCCAAGTGGCATTGTTTCAGTCCGGCGATGTCGACTATCTCATCGCCACCGACGCCATCGGCATGGGCCTCAACCTCGATCTCGATCACGTCGCCTTCGCCCAGAACCGGAAGTTCGATGGTTATCAGTATCGCAACCTGACGGCGGCCGAGCTTGGCCAGATCGCCGGCCGCGCCGGTCGGCACCTGCGCGACGGCACCTTTGGCGTCACCGGCCAGGTCGACCCGCTGGATGAGGAACTGGTCAAGAAGATCGAAGGCCATGATTTCGATCCGGCGAAGGTGCTGCAATGGCGCACCGCGCGTTTCGACTTCGCCAGCCTCGATGCGCTGAAGCGCTCGATCGAAACCAATGCCCCGGTCGAAGGGCTGACGCGCGCGCTGCCCGCGGTCGACGCGCAGGCGCTTGAATATCTGTCCCGCGATGAAGACATCCGCGCTCTTGCCAGCAATGCCAAACGCGTTGCGCTGCTGTGGGAAGCCTGCGCACTGCCCGATTACCGCAGGATCGCGCCGGCCCAACATGCAGACCTCGTTGCTTCGATCTACACCGACCTTGCACGGCATGGCCATGTCGACGAGAATTACATGGCCGAGCAGGTGCGCCGCGCCGACACCACCGAGGGCGACATCGACACGCTGTCGCATCGCATTGCCCAGATCCGCACCTGGACATTCGTGTCGAACCGGCCCGGTTGGCTGGCCGATCAGGCACACTGGCAGGAAAAGACGCGCGAAATCGAAGACAGATTGTCGGATGCGCTGCATGAGCGGTTGACGAAACGCTTCGTAGACCGCAGGACTTCCGTCCTCATGCGGCGCCTTAGAGAAAATACCATGCCTGAAGCCGAAATTAGTCCTACCGGAACCGTCCTTGTCGAAGGCCACCATGTCGGCGAGTTGCAAGGGTTCCGCTTCACCGCTGATCAAACCGCCGGCGGTGAAGACGCCAAGGCGGTGCGCACCGCCGCCCAGAAGGCGCTGGCCGCCGAGTTCGAGGCGCGCGCCGAACGCTTCGGCGCCTCGGCCAATGGCGACATCGCGCTTGGCTCGGATGGCACGCTGCGCTGGATCGGCGCGCCGATCGGCACACTGGTCGCGGGCGAAGACGCGCTGAAGCCGCGCCTAGTGCTGCTGGCCGACGAACAGCTGACCGGCCCGGCGCGCGACAAGGTCGCCGCGCGTGCCGAGCGGTTCGTCAATTTCCAGATCGAGTCGCTGCTGAAGCCGCTGGTCGACCTGAAGAATGCCGACCAGATTTCTGGCATCGGCCGTGGCATCGCCTTCCAACTGGTCGAGAATTTCGGCCTCATCAACCGCCGCGACATCGCCGAGGAGATGAAGTCGCTCGACCAGGAAGGTCGCGCCGCGCTTCGCCGGCTCGGCGTGCGCTTCGGCGCCTACCATGTTTTCGTGCCGGCGCTGATCAAGCCGGCACCCGCCGGGCTTGTGACGCTGCTGTGGGCGCTGAAGAATGACGGCAAGGACAAGCCCGGCTTTGGCGACGTGGTTCACGCCCTCGCCTCCGGCCGCACCTCCGTGGTCATCGACCCAGCCTTCGACAAGACCTTCTACAAGCTGGCGGGCTACCGCAATCTCGGCCGCCGCGCCGTGCGTATCGACATCCTGGAACGGCTGGCCGACCTGATCCGTCCCGCGACCAACTGGAAGCCCGGCCTCGGCCAGCGTCCGGACGGGGCCTATGATGGCCAGTCCTTCATGGTGACGCCGCCGATGATGTCGATCCTCGGCGCCACCGCCGACGACATGGAAGAAATCCTCAAGGGTCTCGGCTACCGTGCCGAGCCGAAGCCGCCGGCTGAAGTGAAGGCGCGGCTCGAGGCACAGGACATTGCCGCACGCGAGGCCGCGGCGGCGAAGCTTGCAGCTGAAGAGACAGCGCGCGCGGAGCAGGCCAAGACGGCGGAAGCAGCGGCAACCGATGCGGCCGCGGAAGCAGCGGTCGGAGGTTCGGAGCCGGCATCGGACGCAGTGGCCGCTTCGGAAACCGCGGCCGAAAGTCCCGCCGAAATCGTCGCGGACGCCGCGGCGGAACCTGCCGTGCCCGAGGTGGCAGAACAGGCGGATACTCCGGCCGAAACCGAGCAGGACGAAGCGCCGGTAGCCGAGATTGTTGCAGGGAACGCCGAACCCGCGCCGGCTGAGCCGCGGGCAGAGGCTGAAACTCCCGAGATTGAAGCCGCGCCGGCAGAAGAAGCCGCACCGGCCGAGCTGGCGTCGGATGCCGCGCTCGTAACGGACGCCGCGCCAGACGAACCTGCCGCGACGGCAGAAGCAGCGGTCGGCGAACCTGTGCCGGAAGCCGAAGCGCCAAAACCCATCCTGTTGTGGCGTCAGGGTCGTTTCGAACAGCGCCCGCGCAACCGCGACGACAACCGCAGGAACAATCGCCCACGCAACGGACAAGCGCGCGGCCGAAGCGATGCGCCCGCGGATGCCGCCGGCGCATCGGCTACGGCTGCACCCGGAGAACGTCCGGCCCATGAGGGCCGGCGCGACGGTGCCGGCAAGCCGCGCTTCGATCGCTCGAAGTTCAAGCCCAAGCCGCAGGCCGAAGGCGAACAGCGGCGTGACGGCCGGCCGCAAGGCGAGCGCCCCGACCGCCGCGAAGGCCGTCCCGACTGGAAGGGCGGCAGGCCGGATGGCAAGGGTGGTCCGCAAGGCGGCAAGCCCGCTTTCCAGCCGAAGCCGCGCGAGGAGCGCCCGGTGCGCTTCGATCCGGACTCGCCCTTTGCCAAGCTCGCCGCTTTGCGCGACCAGCTGAAGAAGTAGCCTCGGCTCGCCTCGATGGTCGTCGAAGGCCGCCAACGCATCGACAAATGGCTGTTCTTCTCGCGCGCGGTGAAATCACGCTCGCTGGCGGCGAAACTGGTGGTCGCCGGCCGGGTTCGCATCAATCGCGACAAAGCAGCGCAGGCCTCCGATCTGGTCAAGCCCGGCGACGTGCTGACCATCACGCTCGAGCGGCGCATCTTCGTCTGGAAGGTGCTCGGCGCCGGGGTGCGGCGTGGCCCGGCCGAGGAGGCACGCACGCTGTACGAGGATATCTCGCCGCCGCCCGCGCCAAAGGGCGAAGCCCCTGCCGATGCGATACCGGCGCTGCGCGAGGCCGGCAGCGGCCGCCCGACCAAGAAGGAACGCCGCCAGACCGACCGCTTGCTTGGTGAAGACTGATGCCTGTCGCACCTAACACGCGCGGCTGTTTTGGGACAACGACACGCTTGAGGCAAAACTGAACCCAGCAAACAAGACGCTCTACGGGACATGACCGACTTCCGCCGGGCCCGCCGTCTGGAATTCCATTCCGGAAACACCGGCACCGGCCGCAATGGCTGCCCTTGCAAGCGGCCGATAAAGGCGTTACCTGACGGAAAAAGCCCAACAAAATGGGACTCCCGGAGCCGACCGATGACCTATGTCGTGACCGACAATTGCATCAAATGCAAATACATGGACTGCATCGAGGTCTGTCCGGTCGACTGTTTCTACGAAGGCGAGAACATGCTCGTCATCCATCCCGACGAGTGCATCGACTGCGGCGTTTGCGAGCCGGAATGCCCGGCCGACGCGATCAAGCCCGACACCGAGCCGGGGCTCGACAAATGGCTGCGGATCAACACCGAATACGCCGATAAATGGCCCAACATCACCGCAAAGAAGGAGCCTCCGGCAGACGCCAAATCCTTCGACGGCGAGGCCGGCAAGTTCGAGAAATACTTCTCGGCCGAGCCCGGCGAAGGCGATTGACAACACGGCCGCAAAGGCCGGTACTGCGCAGGGTAAGAAGCACGTCACAATAACCGCCTTGACAGGCGGCGCTGACCTGTGGCCTTCGCTTATGCAGCAAAACCTTGATTCTTCCGACTTTTTGTGTTACATCAACCAAACATGCCGGTGACACAACGTCGATTTATGGCGCAGACGCCCCAAATCACTGAAAGGTGAAAATCCCATTCGGACCAGAGCGATCTGGGCCAGGCGGCCGCAATATTGCGTTTGCCGGTCCGGTTTTTCCGATGGGTCATCTGTTGTGCGGCAAACGATCGGCTCCCCCGATCGCGCGAGTTCGGGCCGGCAGGACGCCGGTACCACAACAAGGAGTTCAGGGCGTAATGGCTACGATCACCCCGCAGAAGAAGTCCACCGCTGCGCGTCACGGTTTCAAGACCGGCGAGTACATCGTCTATCCGGCGCACGGGGTCGGCCAGATCGTGTCGATCGACGAGCAGGAAGTTGCTGGACATAAGCTGGAACTATTCGTCATCGACTTCTCGAAGGACAAGATGCGCCTGAAGGTGCCGGTCGCCAAGGCGACCTCCATCGGTATGCGCAAGCTGTCGGAAGAGGATTATGTCGAGCGCGCGCTGAAGGTCGTGCAGGGCCGCGCCCGCGTCAAGCGCACCATGTGGTCGCGCCGCGCCCAGGAATATGATGCGAAGATCAATTCCGGCGACCTGATCTCGATCTCGGAAGTTGTGCGCGACCTCTATCGCGCCGACAACCAGCCGGAGCAGTCCTATTCCGAACGCCAGCTCTACGAGGCGGCGCTCGACCGCATGGCCCGCGAGATCGCGGCCGTCAACCGCATGTCGGAAACCGAAGCCGTGCGCCTGATCGAGGTCAACCTCAACAAGGGCCCTAAGCGTGGCGCCAAGGCCGACAATGAGGAAGCCGAGCAGGAAGAAGCTGCCTGAGCTTTTCCGCCTTTAAATTCATGAAAAACCCGGCCTTGCGCCGGGTTTTTTGCTTTTGGGAGGATAAGGCTGAAGCGAGGACCGCGCTTACGGCTCGCCGCCAGCTTCCTTCATCGCCTCCTGCTTCAGCGTCGCAATGAACCGCTTGGTCCGCTGGTGCTCCGGATTGCCGAACAGCACCTCCGCCGGCCCCTTCTCGACAATGACGCCGGCATCGAGGAACACCACTTCCTGGGCGATCTTGGAGGCGAGGCGCAGGTCATGCGTCGCCATCACCATGGTCGTGCCTTCGCTGGCGAGCTTGCCGAGCACGTCGACCACCTCTTGCGCCAGTTCCGGGTCAAGCGCCGAGGTCGGCTCGTCGCAGAGCAGCACTTTCGGCGACGGCGCCAAGGCACGAGCGATCGCCACGCGCTGCTGCTGGCCGCCCGACAGTGTCGCCGGCCAGGCATCCGCCTTGTGCACCATCCCTACTTTTTCCAGCAGGGCGAGCGCCCGCTGGCGTGCCCTCTCCGGCGGCCATTTCAGCACCGTCACCAGCCCTTCCATGACATTTTCGATCGCGGTGCGATGCGGAAACAGCTGGAAGTTCTGGAACACCATGCCGGTCTGCAGCCGCAGGCGCTGGATATCCCTGGACGGAACCCTGCCGCCGGGGTGGAATTCCAGCGCCTCGTCACCGATGCGCACCGTGCCCGAGGTCGGGATCTCCAAGAGGTTGATGCAGCGCAGAAGAGTGCTTTTTCCCCCGCCCGACGGCCCGACCAGCGCCGTGACGCTGCCTTCGGCAATGGTGACCGTCACGCCCTTCAGCACAAGATTGTCGCCGAAGCGTTTCTCGATGTTGGTGAGGCCGATCATGAGCGCGCCTCCAGGAAGCCGCCATAGCGGTTGAGCCGGGTTTCCAGCCGCGTCTGCAAGGCTGACAGCACCGAACTCATCGCCAGATAGAGGATCGCCGCCTCGACATAGAGGATCAGCGGCTCATAGGTGGTGGCGACGATGCGCTGCGCCGCCTGGAACATTTCCGGCACGGTTATCGCGGCCGCCAGCGACGTATCCTTGACCAGCGAGATGAAAGTATTGGAGAGCGGCGGCACCGCGACGCGGCCCGCTTGTGGGAGAATCGTGCGCCGCATCGCCTGGCTCCAAGTCATGCCGATCGAATGGGCTGCCTCCCACTGGCCCTTCGGCACCGAGCCTATCGCAGCGCGGATGATTTCCGACGTGTAGGCGCCGATGTTGAGCGTGAAGCCGATCAACGCCGCCGTGAAGGCGTCGAGCAGGATGCCGACCGACGGCAGGCCGTAGAAGATCAGGAACAGCTGAACCAGGAGCGGCGTGCCGCGAAAAATCCAGACATAGAAGCGCACCAGCGCGACCAGGGGCTTCGGTCCAAACAGCCGGGCGAGCGCGGCACCCAGGCCGACCGTCAAGCCGAGAGCGAAGGACAACAGCGTCAGCGGCACGGTGAAGATCAGCGCCGCCCACAACAGCGAAGACAGCGACTCCAGCATCAGTTGCAGCCAGTGCGTCACGTAAGATTCTCCAATGGTCGAGGCGGCTCATCGAGGCGTGAATGCGTCGGACATATCACGACAAAAGCGGCGGCCGGTCAAAGACGGTCCGCCGCTTGATATGTCTGGTGGGCCGGGAGACCGGCCCGCCTCACAGGATTACTTCGAAACGTCCTGGCCGAAATAGGTGTCTGCGATCTTCTGATAGGTGCCGTCGGCCTTTATGTCGGCCAGTGCCTTGTTGATCGCCGCAACAAGTTCCGGATCGCCCTTGCGCACGATGACGCCGGAATAGTCGGCGTTTTCTTCTTGCGCGGCAATCTTTACATTGGCGTCGGGCTTGTGCTTCTTGAAGTCGAGGAACGACAGGCTGTCATTGATGGTGGCGTCGGCACGGCCGGTCAAAAGCAGCTGGATCGACTGGTCGAAGCCATCGGTGCCGACCAATTCGGCGCCGTTCGCCTCGGCCAGCTTGCCGAAATTCGAGGTCAGCGACTGCGCCGACTTCTTGCCCTTGAGATCGGCGAACGTCTTGATGTCGGTATTGTCGCCGCGCACGATCAGCACCGCCTTGGAGGCGATGTAGGGATCGGAGAAATCGTACTTGGCCTTGCGGGCGTCGGTGATGCCGACTTCGTTGATCACAGCGTCATAGCGATTGGCGTCGAGGCCGGCGATCAGCCCGTCCCACTTGCCTTCGAGGAACTCCACCTCGACACCGAGCTTGTCGCCGATCGCCTTGGCGATCTCGACATCGAAGCCGACCAGCGCGCCGGAAGTGTCATGATAGGTGAATGGCGCATAGGTGCCTTCCGTACCGACCTTGATCACCCCGGCATGCTTGATCTGGTCGAGATTGCGCCGGCATGGCCCGCGGTGACGGCCAGAGCCTGCAGCGTTCCGGCGACGATGAGCGACTTGAGCCATTTCATTTTTCTGTGATCCCGTCCTTGGCCTGATATCCGGCACGTTGTGAGAGCTGGAAACTGACAGATGCAACCGGAAAAAATAAGGAACATGATTTCAAAAATGGCACATTTCTGAAATCAGATTCTCGAAATGGCGTTTCTTGGCGGCACTCGAAGTCGTTACCCGCCCGTGCGGACATGGTTCGAGCAACACGATCCGCCTGGCAACAACCAGGGAACCATTCCCGCACACCGCACGTTCTGGCTGTTCTAGGGCACGACGCCGCCATTTCAACCCGGGCGCCAGCCGAGTTTGCAAAGTCATCCGCATCGCCCAGGGAGCGCCTCATGATGGAAGACACGGCAGGACGGATCATGGTCCGCGCGGCAATGAAGGCTCCCTACCTCGAACGTGACGAAGAGCACCGGCTGGCATTGCTCTGGAAAGAGGACAACGACCAGAACGCGTTGCACAGCATCACCGTCGCCCATATGCGGCTGGTCATTTCCATGGCTTCCAAATTCCGCCACTACGGCCTGCCGCTCGGCGATCTGATCCAGGAGGGCCACGTCGGCCTGCTTGAAGCCGCTGCCCGCTTCGAGCCGGAGCGCGAGGTGCGGTTTTCGACCTATGCGACGTGGTGGATCCGCGCCTCGATGCAGGACTACATCCTGCGCAACTGGTCGATCGTGCGCGGCGGCACCAGTTCGGCGCAGAAGGCGCTGTTCTTCAACCTGCGGCGTCTGCGCGCGCGACTGGCGAATGGCACCGAGCCGCTGTCCAACGCAACGCTTTACCGCGAAGTGTCGGAGGCACTCGGCGTCTCCGAAGCCGATGTGGCGATGATGGATTCGCGGCTGTCGGCGCCCGACTCCTCGCTCAACATGCCGGTTGCCGACGATGCGGGTTCGACCGAGCGCATGGATTTCCTGGTCTCGGACGATCCGCTGCCCGACGAGATCGTCGGCGACAAGATCGATGTCGCGCGCCGCTCGCTCTGGCTTAGGGAGGCGCTACGCGCGCTCAACGCGCGGGAGCTCCGGATCATCGAGGAACGTCGGCTGAACGACGAGGGCGCGACACTCGAAGCGCTCGGCGAAACCCTCGGCATCTCCAAGGAACGTGTCCGCCAGATCGAGGCCCGCGCCATGGAAAAGCTCAAGGTCGCGCTGGTGAAACAGAACCCGGAGTTCATGGCGACCGCCGCCTGATCCGCAACAGACGTCCAGCGGATGAATTTCCGGCTGGCTCTTACTTGTCGGTGACGATCTTGACCTTGTCGCCGGCGGAAACCGCGGCACCCGGCGACAGCGCATTTAGCACGCGGAACAGGTCGAGCTTGCGGTCGACGCCAACCATCTGGGCCGAAAGCGAACCCATCGTCTGGCCCGGTTGGACGGTGACGACGCGGATGTGCAGTGGCTTCAAAGCAGCCTTTTCGGCAGCACTGAGGATCCTGAACGAGCCGCTGACCGAACGCGCCACGGTGTCCAACGTGGTGCTGGCCGAAGGTGCCGCGGTCAGCAGCCTGTAGACCTGGCCACCGGCACGGATCACGGCAATGTCGAACTGCCAGCCTTCGGCGCCGGCATGCGCGGTCGCCGCCTCGTTGCCGTTGATCGTCTCCTGCCTCACGCTGCTGTCGTCGAGGCCGGCCACCCAGCCGCTGCGGATATAGTCGGTGAGCGCGCGGTTCTTGTCGATCGAGACGCCGTCGAAGCGGATCGCCATATCGCCGGGGCCGGTTGCGGTCACCGCGGCGGCCGAATTGTCGATGATGAAGCCCTGCGGCACCGAGAAGGATACGCCGAGGCCCGGATGCATGAAGGTTTCGCCGCGCACATAGCCTTCCTCGGGCGTGTCGCCATAGAGCAGGCCGTCTATGCCGGCGAGGAAGGAATCGCGATCGCGCGTACCGACGCCGGGCGCGCCGAATTGGCGGGCAAGGCGCTGCGCCAGATCGATGCGCTGCGGCGTGTTGGGGTGCGTGGCCAGGAAGTCGAGGCTGGCGTCGGTGGCGCCGCTGATCGAACGGAAGTCCGTATAGGCCGACATCGACTGCAGGAAGCGGCCGGCGGCGAAAGGATCGTAACCGGCTTCGCCGATCGATTTGATGCCGATGGCGTCGGCTTCCAGCTCCTGGTTGCGCGAGAACTGCGCCAGCCTCAGCTTGCCCCGAATCAGCGCCGCCTTGGCGGTCGGGCTGCCGCCGAGCACATCGGAAACCACCTTGGTCGCCAGGCCTTCCTCGGCCTCGAGTTGCTGTCGCTGCAGGCCGTGATTGGCGGTGACGTGGCCCATCTCATGCGCGATGACAGCGGCAAGCTCCGCCGAATCATTGGCCAGCGCCAGCAGGCCGCGGGTGATGTAGAGATAGCCGCCCGGCAGCGCGAAGGCGTTGACGTTGGGCGAATTCAGGATGGTGATGCGATAGGTCTGCGTCGGGTTGGCCGACACCACGGTCAAATTGCCGACCACCTTGGCGACCATGCGCTCAAGCTTGGGATCGGAATATTCACCGCCATAAGTCGCCAGAATGCGCGGGTGCTGCGCCTTGGCCAGTTCGGCGAGCTTGTTGTTGGCGCCGACATTGTCGACCGTGATCGGCTTGTCGGAAGGCTGGAAGCCGGACTCCTGTACTTCCGGCGGCATGAACATCTGGCAGCTCGCCAGCGCCACGGCAAAGCCGGCCAACGCAAGAAAACGCGCCAGCGGATTCATTCGTAGTCTATCAACGCCGATCGCCAGAACGGCTTCCTTTCGGGTCCCGGCGCATGACCACGAAAACCGGGGGCGATTTTCGGAACATGTCATGCGCTATCTCAAACGGCTGCAGCATCCGTTGCCCGTCCCTTAGGGCACGAGCGGCGGATGCTGCAGGCAAATCACGGCCTGTGCCGGACCAGTAGGGCGGACCTAGCCACACTCCTCCAGTCATGGCAAGCAAGCGCCACATCGCCTGGAGTCGGTTTGACCGTAAATTATGTCCGCTTCCGGGCAATATCTCGTGATACACCGCCACTCGCGCCCATATAGCGCCGGAACGCTTCCGGACCAGCCCCGGTGAAGAAATCATCCGCTTTGCCGACTGCCGCCACCAACCCGTTGTCGAGAAACACTATGTGTTCGCCGATACGGCGGGCGTCTTCAGGCTGGTGGGTGACAAACAGCACCGTCATGCTCCGCTCGGCATGAACGGCGGCGACCATATCCAGCATGTCGTCGCGCAAAGCGGGCCCGAGCGAGGCGAAGGGTTCGTCGAGCAGCAGCACCGGCCGGTCGCGCACCAGAACGCGGGCCAATGCGACGCGCTGGCGCTCCCCGCCGGAAAGTTCGCGCGGCAGGCGCTTTTCCTTGCCCCCAAGGCCGGTTCGCGCAAGCGCCTCGGCGATCGCGGCGCGGTCCGTTTCGGTCAGCCGCAAGGCTGGCGAGCGGCCGAGCCCGACATTCTGCTCGACGGAAAGATGGGCGAAGAGGTTGTTCTCCTGGAACACCATCGATACCGGGCGCACCGAGGCCGGCTCGGCGCTGACATCGGCGCCGCCGATCAGCACGCGGCCCGACTGTGGCATCTCGAAGCCGGCGACCAGATTGAGCAGCGTCGACTTGCCCGACCCGCTCGGCCCCATGATCGCGGTGATCTTCGACGTGGCGAACTCGACATCGAAGACCAGCGGCGTCTCGCCGTAGCTGAACGCCACCTTGTCCAGCCGCACCGGCGCGCCTTTTTCAAGCCCGCTGGCCTTTCCATCAAGCATCCCGGATCCTCTCCCTTCCCAGCGAGTGCGCCGCCACGATCAGGGCGAGGCAGACGAGGCCGAGCAGCAGTGCCAGGCCGGCGGCATCCTCGGTGCGGTAGCTGCCCATGCGCGCCAGGAGAAGGTAGGGCAATGTCTGCACGGAATCGCTGCCGAACAAGGCAATGACGCCGAGATCGCCGAGCGACAGGGCCATGGCGAAAGCGAAGGCGGTGGCGAGCGGCCGACGCAGCGACGGCCAGTCGACCAGCACCAACCGGTTCCAGCCCGCAATGCCGAGCTGTGCACAGAGCCGTTCGTGACGCTCGCTCGCCGCATCATAGGCGGGACGGACGGCCCGTAGGGCGAACGGCATCGCCATCACCGCGTTGACGGTGACGACCATGACCGGGGCGATGGCGAAGACATCGCCGACATGGCGCAGCAACAGGAACCAGCCGGCGCCGACGACGATGGGCGGCACGACCAGGACGAAGCCGGCGCCTGTATCGGTGGCATGCTCAAGCATTGTCCGGGGGCCAGCCGAGCGGTTCAACGCCAGCGCCCGGCGCGCCACGGTCAACGCCAGCGATAGCATCACCGAGAGCAGTGCGGACAGGAAGGCCAGCCCCGCACTGGTCAGAGCCGCCTGCCGCACGGTGGCCTCGCCGGCCAGCCGGCCGAGATCGGCACCCAACCCGGCCGTCACCGTCGCCGCCATCGGCCCGACGACGAACAGCAGCGCCAAGACGATGAGCATGGCGTTCAGCCAGGTCTCGCTCCTCTTGACCGAGAGGTAGCGGCGTTGCGCAACCGGCAGGTTGGTGTCGCCGACCACATTGGCGCCCAGCCGCGTCAGTGCCAGCACCACGATAAAGGTCAGGGCGATCTGCAGCAGCGTCAGCGTCACCGCCCGCGCGGGATCGAAATCGAAGCGCAGCGCCTGGTAGATGCCGACCTCCAGCGTCGTCGCTGCCGGCCCGCCACCGAGCGTCAGCACAATGGTGAAGGATGTGATGCAGAGCATGAAGACTAGCCCGGCGACACCCGGCAATGCCGCACGCAGCGTTGGCCATTCGATCAGCCTGAACGCCGGCCGCGCTGCAATGCCGAGCTGGCTCGCCAGCCGCCATTGGTCGGCCGGTATAGTCTGCAGCGACTCGAGGAACAGCCTTGTCGCCAGCGGCAGGTTGAAGAAGACATGGGCGACGAGAATGCCCGACAGGCCGTAGATGCCCGGCCAGCTTCCACCGCCGATCACCGTGAACACGCCAGCGAAATAGCCGGCGCGGCCATAAAGCGCCAGCACGCCGAGTGCCGCGACGATGGCCGGCAGCGCCAACGGTATGGCGAAGATCTGCAGTATGAAGGCGCGGCCAAGGAAGCGTGGATGCCGCGACATCGCCCGCGCGACAAACAGCGCAGGGACGACGGAGAGGAGCGTCGACAATGCCGCTTGCCAGAGCGTGAAGCGCACGACGCGCAGCAGATAGGGATCGAAGGCTGCCCAGGCGCCCGAGAGGTCGTGGCCGCCTTCGAAAAGCAGGCCGGCAAACGCGCCACCGATGAGCAGCGCGATTGCGGCGAGCGCGAGGATGCCGGCGCTGATGCGGGGGTCAGACGCGCGTTGCACGCTGGACCACCTGACTTGAGGTTCTTAGCGAAGGCCGCGTTCCTTCGCGCCCCCCTCTGTCCTGCCGGACATCTCCCCCACAAGGGGGGAGATTGGCAGTTTCCGCGCCTCGCTCATTCCAGCAACGTTGGCGATTGGCGAAATCGCCGACGACAGCCAATCTCCCCCCGTGTGGGGGAGATGTCCAGCAGGACAGAGGGGGGCGCCGTAGGGCACTCATCTTTCGATCATAGGACCAAATTACTTGCTCATCACCGTCAGCCACTCATCTACCCAGGCCTTGCGGTTGGTGGCGACCTCTTCGGGGCTGAACAGCAAGGTCTTGGTCGGCTTGACCAGTTTGTCAAAGGCCGGGTTGAGCGGCTTGTCGGTCTTCCCTGCCGGGAACATCCAGTTGGTCTCCGGGATGGCATCCTGGAACTTCGGTCCGGTCATGAAGGCCATGAACTTCTCAGCCAGTGGGTTTTTCGCCCCTGTCGTGGTGATGCCCGCCACCTCGATCTGCAGGTACTCGCCCTCCTCGAAGGAGGCCGCCTGGTAGCGCTCGGTGTTTTCCGCCACCATGTGGTAGGCCGGCGACGTCGTGTAGGACAGCACCATCGGCGCCTCGCCCTTGGTGAACAGGCCGTAGGCCTCGCTCCAGCCCGGCGTCACGGTCAGCACTTTCGCCTTCAGCTTGGCCCAGGCTTCCGGCGCCTTGTCGCCATAGACCGACTTGACCCACAACAGCAGGCCGAGGCCCGGCGTCGAGGTGCGCGGATCCTGGATGACGATCTTGTCGTCGGCGCTGCCTTCTACCAGTTCTTTCAGGCTCTTCGGCGGGCTCTTCAGCTTCTCCGTGTCATAGACGACAGCGAAGTAACCGTAGTCAAAGGGGACAAAAGTGTCGTCGCTCCAGCCACCCGGCACAGTGGCATCCGCCACCGCGCCATGCGGCGCGAACAGGCCGGTGGCCTTGGCATCGGCGGTAAGGTTTGTGTCGAGGCCAAGCACGATATCGGCCTTCGTTGATGCGCCTTCCAGCTTGACGCGGTTGAGCAGCGCGACGCCATCGGCGACCGAGACGAACTCCACATCGCAGCCGCATTCGGCCTCGAATTCCTTCTTCACCACCGGACCCGGACCCCAGTCCGCGGTGAAACTCTCATATGTGTAGACGGTGAGTTTGTCCTTGGCCAAGGCCGGCCCGGACAAGACCACGGTCATGGCTGAGACAAGAGCGTATAAAAGCGTGCGCATCGGCGCCTCCTTCGTTCGAATTGAAAGGAATTGAGGCGTCGGACTGTCCGAAACGTCTAATCCCTCCGCCGGTACAAACCGGATCAGGTTCAGCGGGTTGGCGAGACTGCCTCTCAGCCGGTCCGCGAAGATCGCGTCCGGCACCCCGTTAGAGCGTTTCGACACATAGGCCCGGCCGATCCCTCACGCAAGTGGGAGTTTGCCGCCTTCCGTTTCCGGTGCCAGGCTGGTAAGGGCCACACGATATGAGCACATTCACCATCCTGCTTGGCGGCGACCTCATCCGCACGCCACGGCTCGACCGCCAGGTCGAAGGCTCCCGCGTGATTGCCGCCGACGCCGGCATCGGCCATGCGCGGCTGCTCGGCCTAGTCCCGGAACTGTGGGTGGGGGATTTCGATTCCGTGCCGGCCAACCTGCCGGAAAATCTCGCCACTGTCCCCCGCCGGACCTTCTCGGCGGAAAAGGACCAAACCGATGGCGAACTGGCCATCGCAGCCGCACTGGAGCTCGGCGCGACCAGCCTGGTGCTCGCCGGCGCCTTCGGCGGCAAGCGCGCCGACCACGCTTTCCTGCATCTTGCGCTTGCCCTGCGCCTTGCCGAGGCCGGAACGGAGGTGCTGCTGACCAGCGGCGCCCAGGAGGGCGTTCCCCTGCTCCACGGCAGGGCCGGTTTCGACTATGCCGACGGCACGCTGTTTTCGGTGCTCGGCTTTTCCGAACTCGCCGGCCTGACCGTCAATGGCGCCAAATGGCCACTGAATCACGTCAAGGTGGCGTTCGGTTCGTCGCTGACCATTTCCAATGAGGTCAAGGGCCGCCTCGAAATCGCGCTCGGCCACGGCCGCGCGATGCTGCTCGCTCATCCTTTTCCCTTACCTGAAAGCTGACATGGCCCCGCCCCTTCTCAACCTCGACGGGATAAAACTGACCTTCGGTGGCACGCCGCTACTCGATGGCGCCGCCTTGACCGCTTCTGCCGGCGACAAGATCGCGCTGGTCGGCCGCAACGGGTCGGGCAAGTCGACGCTGCTGAAGATCGCCGCCGGCCTGATCGAGCCGCAGGACGGCGAGGTGTTCCGCCAGCCTTCGGCGACCGTCCGCTATTTGCCGCAGATGCCCGACATGGAGGGTTTTGCCAGTGTCCGCGCCTATGTCGAGGCCGGACTCGGACCCGCCGACGACCCGTACCGCGCCAGCTATCTGATGGAGCATCTCGGCCTCTCGGGTGAGGAGCGGCCGAACGACCTGTCCGGCGGCGAGGCAAGGCGCGCGGCCCTTGCCCGCGTCATGGCGCCCGAACCCGACATCCTGCTGCTCGACGAGCCGACCAATCATCTCGACCTCTCGGTGATCGAATGGCTGGAAGAGGAGCTCGTCCGCACCTCATCGGCACTGATCGTCATCTCGCACGACCGCCGCTTTCTCGAGCGTGTATCGCGCGCCACCGTCTGGCTCGATCGCGGCCAGACGCGCAGGCTGGACAAGGGTTTTGGCCATTTCGAGGAATGGCGCGACCTGGTGCTGGAAGAGGAAGAACGCGAGCAGCACAAGCTTGGCCGCCAGATCGTGCGCGAGGAGCACTGGCTGCGCTACGGCGTGACGGCGCGGCGCAAGCGCAACATGCGCCGGCTGGGCGAGTTGCAAACCATGCGCCAGCGTTTTCGCGGACATCGCGGCGCCGAAGGCTCGGCCACCATGGTGGCGAGCGACGCCGCCGAATCCGGCAAGCTGGTGATCGAGGCCAAGAACATCGAGAAGAGTTTCGGCGATCTCACCGTGGTCAAGGGGTTTTCGACCCGCATCCAGCGCGGCGATCGGGTCGGTCTGGTCGGGCCGAACGGCGCCGGCAAGACGACGCTCTTGAAGATGCTGACCGGCGAGATGAAGCCCGACGCCGGTTCGGTGCGGCTCGGCACCAATCTGGAGATCGCCACGCTCGACCAGAAGCGCGAGGCCGTCGACCCGCAGGAGACACTGGCGCAGTATCTCACCGACGGGCGCGGCGAGAACCTGGTCATCAATGGCGAGCAGCGCCATGTCGTCTCCTACATGAAGGATTTCCTGTTCAAGCCGGAACAGGCGCGCACGCCGGTGCGCGAGCTGTCCGGCGGCGAGCGAGCGCGGCTCTTGCTGGCGCGCGTGCTGGCCCGACCGGCAAACCTGCTGGTGCTCGATGAGCCGACCAACGATCTCGACATGGAGACGCTGGAACTGCTGCAAGAACTGGTCGCCGGGTTTGCCGGAACGGTCATCCTGGTCAGCCACGACCGTGATTTCCTCGACCGCACCGTGACCAGCCTGATCGCGCCGGATGGTGACGGCCGCTGGATCGAATATGCCGGCGGTTATTCCGACATGCTGGCGCAACGCGGCGGCACCAGGCTCGACGACCGTAAGGCGCGCGCGAAAGCCGAAAATGGCGAAGCGTCGGCACCGGGTAGGAGCGAGGCAGCCGCGCCAAAGGGGCCGCCGAAAAAACTGTCGTTCAAGCAGAAGTTCGCGCTGGAATCGCTGCCCAAGAAAATCGAAGCGGTGATGGCGTCGATCTCGAGGCTTGAAAACAACATCGCCGATCCGGCCTATTACGAGCGCGATCCGGCTTCCTTCCAGAAGACCATCGCCGCCCTCGACAAGGAGCGCGCCACGCTGGCAGCGCTGGAGGAGGAATGGCTGGAACTGGAGATGCTGCGCGAAGAAATGGAGGGGTAGTGGTGTGTGCAAGTTTTATGCATCTATATTGGACGCATAAAAGGAGGCGAACTCCATGCTTCAGCCAAAGCCGAAACCTCAGCGAAAATCAGTGAGCATATCCATCAGCTCACAGTTGATCGAAGACGCCAAAGCGTTGGACGTCAACCTCTCCGGCGCCGCAGAGGTGAGTATCGCCAAAGCGATTGCTGCGGAAAAGACGCATCAATGGCAAGAAGAAAACAAGGAAGCCATCGAAAGCTCCAATGCTTATGTCAGGCGCAACGGACTTCCGTTGGCAAAACATAGGCTGTTTGACGCGGCGCTACCGACCCTATCCAGACTCCTGACAGACTTTTGAGAGGCGCCAACGGCGCCCTTCTCAGCCCGCCGTCTTCGCCTGCCAGGCTTTGATCGCCTCGTCGAACACCTTCTCGCCGGGAATGCCTTTTTCCATGGTCAGCAATGCCCGCCGCCCGGTCTTGTAGACGACCGGCACGTCGATCCAGTCCTGGCCGCGCAGCAAGGTCATGTTGGCGTCTTCGTCGGCCTTGGTGTCGTTTAGCGCGACGAGGAAGAAGCCGTCGGCGATCTTGGCCGGAATACCGATCAGCGGGCTGCCGGCATCCTGTTCCGAACCCTTCATGGCGACGCGCAGGATGTTGTCGACGCCACCGCCTTCAAAGCCGTCCGGCGTCAGGAAGATCATCTCGATGATATGGCTGGCCGGCAGTGTCTGGTCGGTGTTGCGGCGGATGGTCATGCGCAACTGGATGTCCTTGCCGGGAATGGTCGCCTCGGCGCGGATCGCCGGCTCCGGCGGCAGGTCGCCACCGGGCGATTCCTGTACCAGCGACCAGACGATGTTGCCCGGCTCCGCCGAACCCTGTGCGGTGCTGGTGCGCTCCTCGTAGAAGATCGCCTTCTGGCCGACCGGCAGCGCGGTTTCCGCGGGCGCGGTGGCTGGGGCCGCCGGCGCGGCACCCGCCGGTGCTGGCGGAGTGGCGGCGGCATTGGCCGGCGCCGCCGGGGCTCCGTTGGCAGGCGGCGTTGCGGGGGCGGCACCTGCCGCCGGAGGCGTAGCCGCGGGAGGAGTGCCGGCGGTCGGTGCGGAAATCGGCGGCGCGTTGGTCGCCGAGGGCGGCGTGGTCAGCGCGGCGACCGATTCGCCTTCGCCGATGCCGCTTTGTCCGCCGGCCGGGCCGGGGTCGACTTCACTGCCTTGCGGCGTCAGCCGCTGGGTGAATTTCGTGCTTTCGGCTTCCGTGCCGCCAGCTGCCGGCGCCGGCGGCGGCGCAGCGGCATCGGTTGCTGGCTTGGCAGGTGCCGGCTTCACGGGTTCGGTCTTTGTCGCGACCTTGGTGCCGTCGAGCCCGAGCATCTTGTCGAAGGCGTCCTTGTTCAGCCAGATGCCGTAGCCGCCACCGGCGATGACCAGAAGCGCGACGACGGCGGCGATCAGCCCGCCATAGCTGCGCTTGCGCTCCGCCGGGCGCCGGCGCTGGAAAGTGTCCGACACCGGCTCTTCGTTGCTGGAAAAGACATCGACACCGTCGTCCGCCTCCTCGGCGTCCATCGCTGCAAGAGGCGTGTCGGCGCGAGCCGGCTGGGCAGGCCCCGGCGTTGGCCTTTGCCAGCTTGGCTCGACCTTGGCGGCAGGTGTGGGCGCGGATTGATAAGGTTCAGGCTTGGCCGCGGGCGGTGCCGGCCAGGCCGGTTCCGCCTTCGCCGGTTGCCGTGTGTGGCTCGGCTGGTTCTTGTTGCGATCGATCGAGGAAAAGATGTTTTCCAGTTCCGCGAGCGGGTCGGTCTCCGGCTCGCTCCTGGCATAGTCCCGCTCGACACTCGCAATGGCATCTTCCAGACCACGTTTCTGCTTGGCGACATCCTCCGGCGAAAGCGGCGGATCGCGCTGGGCAATCTTCGCTGCGATCGTGGAGCGGGCCTTTTCGTAGACCTTCGCCCGCATCCCTGGCGACTGATCGCCGAGACCGTTTATCGCTTTCTTCAGAACAAAAACGAAATCTGCCATGCTTCAGTCGACCTGTATTTTGTTTCCGCGCCGGCCCCCGCAGATCAGCCGCGATGCCCGGAAAGGCTTCAGAAACTAGTCTTGAAACGGATCGGTCACAAGTATCGTGTCGTCCCGTTCCGGGCTGGTGGAAAGGAGCGCGACCGGGGCACCGATCAGCTCCTCGATGTAGCGGACATATTTGACCGCCTGGGCCGGCAGATCGTTCCAGCTGCGCGCGCCGGCGGTGGTGCCTTTCCAGCCCTCCAGCGTCTCGTAGACCGGTTCGACACGCGCCTGCGCGCCCTGGCTGGCCGGCAGATAGTCGATCATCTCGCCGTCGAGGCGATAGCCGGTGCAGACCTTGATCTCGTCCAGCCCGTCGAGCACGTCGAGCTTGGTCAGCGCGATGCCCTTGATGCCGTTGACGGCGACGGCCTGGCGCACCAGCACGGCGTCGAACCAGCCGCAGCGGCGTTTGCGGCCGGTGACGACGCCGAATTCATGTCCGCGCGTGCCGAGGAATTCGCCGATCTCGTTCTTCTGCTCGGTCGGAAACGGACCTTCGCCGACGCGCGTCGTGTAAGCCTTGGTGATGCCCAACACATAGCCGATGGCGCCCGGGCCGACACCGGAGCCGGCAGCCGCCTGCCCGGCGACCGTGTTCGACGAGGTGACGAACGGATAGGTGCCATGGTCAATATCGAGCAGTGTGCCTTGCGCGCCCTCGAACAGGATGCGCTCGCCAGCCCGGCGCTTGTCGTCGAGGATTTTCCATACCCGGTCCATATAGGGCAAGATCTCGTGCGCGACCGAAGTCAGCTCCTGCATGATCGCATCATGTGTGACTTCCGCGTGGCCGAGCCCGCGACGCAGCGCATTGTGGTGCGTCAGCAGCCTATCGACCTTCAAGGGCAGCGTTTCCAAATCCGCCAAATCCATCACCCTGACCGCACGCCGGCCCACCTTGTCCTCGTAGGCGGGGCCGATGCCACGACGGGTCGTGCCAATCTTCGTTCCGGAATTGGAAGCTGCGTCCTCGCGGAATCCGTCCAGTTCCCGATGCAGGGACAGGATAAGCGCTGTGTTTTCGGCTATTTTCAGGCGATCCGGCGCCACTTCGACACCTTGAGCCTTGAGCTTGGCCACTTCGGCGACGAAAGCGTGCGGGTCGAAAACGACGCCATTGCCGATGATGGACAGCTTGCCCTGGCGCACGACGCCCGACGGAAGCAAAGACAATTTGTAGACCTTGCCATCGACGACCAGCGTATGGCCGGCATTGTGGCCGCCTTGGAAACGCACCACGACATCGGCGCGCTCCGACAGCCAGTCGACGATCTTGCCCTTGCCTTCATCGCCCCACTGCGAGCCGACGACCACCACATTGGCCATGTTTCTTTTCCCTTGAGACGCCGCCAAGCGGCTTGAATATGGTTCGAAACGACAGGCCTCTATAACGTCAAGACCTCGCGAGTGCGACCTTTCTTTGCCGCCGAAAATGCCCTGAGGCACAACAATTTTCGGCTTTGACATCATTTACTTGGACGCACGGGGGCAATAGGCCGACAAACACCGCGGCCCGCGGCCGGAATCCCGCGATGTATCGAAGCGCCTACATAGTCCTGCTGCTCACCACCTTGCTGTGGGGCGGCAACTCGGTGGCCGGCAAGCTGGCGGTCGATCACGTCTCGCCGATGACGCTCGTCTTCCTGCGCTGGGTGCTGGCCGTGGCGATCATGCTGCCGATCGGCTGGAAGACGATACGCAAGGACTGGCCGGTGGTGCGCAAGCACTGGCTCATCCTCTCGGCCCTCGGTGCCAGCGGTTTCACCCTGTTCAACACCATCTTCTACACGGCCCTCAACTATACGACTGCGATCAACGTCTCGATCGAACAGGCGGCGATGCCGATTCTGATCATGACGGCCAATTTCGTCTTCTTCCGCCTGCGCGTGAACTGGGCGCAGATTGTCGGCGTCGTGCTGACCATCGCCGGCGTGATCCTGACCGCCTGCCACGGCGACCCGCGCCGGCTGTTGACGCTGGAGCTCAATTTCGGCGACGCCATAATGCTGGCCGCCGTGTTTCTCTACAGCGGCTATTCGGTCGGGCTGCGGCTGAAACCGATGATGCATTGGCAGAGCCTGATGCTCGCCCTGTCGGTCGCCGCTCTCGTCACCTCGGTGCCTTTCTTCCTGTGGGAGATCGCCGCCGGCACGGTCATCGTGCCCGACGCGCGCGGCTGGGCGGTCATCGTCTATACCGCGATCGGCGCCTCGGTCATCTCGCAGATCTTTTACATCAGGGGCAACGAGCTGATCGGCGCCAACCGCGCCGGCCTGTTCATCAATCTGGTGCCGATCTTCGGCACGCTGCTGTCGGTGCTGATCGTCGGCGAGACGTTCCAGCTCTACCAGGCACTGGCTTTGGTGCTCGTGCTGGGCGGCATCGGGCTTGCCGAATACAGCGGGCGCAAGGCAGCGAACCTGCCATCAGCCAGGACACGCTGAACACAAAAGGCGCGGCCCAGGCCGCGCCCTTCGATCTTTCACAGCAACTCCTGGGTCACATCGCGTTGATGTCGAACTGCAGCCGCTTGGCCGAATCGATCGACTTGTGCGCCTTGACCTTTTCCAGCACGGCCTCCGGGAACGGCGCGTCGAGATAGAGCAGCGCGATGGCATCGCCGCCCGGCCGGTTGCGGCCAAGCTGGAAGTTGGCGATGTTGACGCCGTTCTCGCCGCAGACGGTGCCGAGCAGGCCGATGATGCCCGGCGCGTCGGCATTGGTCGTGTAGAGCATGTGCTGGCCGACCTCGGCATCGAGATTGATGCCCTTGATCTGGATGAAGCGCGGCTTGCCATCGGAGAAGCAGGTCCCGGCGATCGAGCGCGTCTTGTGCTCGGTCGTCACCGTCAGCTTGATGTAGCCGTCGAACACGCCCGACTTGTCGCGCTTGACCTCGGCAACGATGATGCCGCGCTCCTTCACCATGATCGGCGCCGACACCATGTTGACGTCGGAGACCTGCGGCCGGATCAGCCCGGCAAGCGCGGCACTGATCAGCGCGCGGGTATTCATTGTCGCCGTCGAGCCGTCGAACAGGATCTCGACCTCCTTGATCGGGTCTTCTGTGACCTGGCCGACAAAGGCGCCGAGCACTTCGGCGAGCTTGACGAAGGGCTTCAGCCGCGGGGCTTCCTCGGCGGTGATCGACGGCATGTTGATGGCATTGGAGACGGCACCCTTGATCAGATAGTCGGCCATCTGTTCGGCGACCTGCAGCGCAACATTCTCTTGCGCTTCCGCCGTCGAGGCGCCGAGATGCGGCGTCGCCACCACATTCTCCATGCCGAACAACGCATTCTGCTCGGCCGGCTCGACCTCGAACACGTCGACGCCCGCGCCCGCCACCTTGCCGCTCTTCAGCGCCGCGACCAGATCGGCTTCGACGATCAGCCCGCCGCGGGCGCAGTTGATGATGCGCACACCGTTCTTCATCTTGGAGATGGCCGCGGCGTCGATGATGTTGCGCGTCTTGTCGGTCAGCGGCGTATGCAGCGTGATGAAGTCGGCGCGGGCGAAAAGCTCGTCCAGCTCGACCTTGTCGACGCCGAGTTCCTCGGCGCGTTTGTCCGATAGGAACGGGTCGAAGGCGATGACATGCATCTTCAACCCGACGCCGCGCGTCGCGACGATCGAGCCGATGTTGCCGCAGCCGATCACGCCCAGCGTCTTGCCGGTGATCTCGACGCCCATGAAGCGGTTCTTCTCCCATTTGCCGGCATGGGTCGAAGCGTTGGCTTCCGGGATCTGGCGGGCAAGCGCGAAGATCATCGCCACCGCATGTTCGGCTGTCGTGATCGAATTGCCGAAGGGCGTGTTCATCACGATGATGCCCTTGCGGCTCGCCGCCGGGATGTCGACATTGTCGACGCCGATGCCGGCGCGGCCGACGACTTTGAGTTTCGTGGCGGCGTTGATCAACTTTTCGGTGACCTTGGTCGCCGAGCGGATGGCGAGGCCATCATACTGGCCGATCACTTCGAGCAGCTTTTCCTTGTCCTTGCCGAGATCGGGCAGATAGTCGACCTCGACGCCACGATCCTTGAATATCTGCACGGCGGTGGGAGAAAGTTTGTCCGAGACGAGAACGCGGGGCATAGTTTGGTCCTTTGCGATTGGCGTCCCTCCCGCTTGAGGGGAGGGTCGGCGCGAAGCGCCGGGGTGGGATCGGTACGGCCGGACGCGGCCTAATCTGTTGATGTTGGTAACGTGGAGCTGGGTGGAGAGGACCCCACCCGGCCATTCGGGCCACCCCTCCCCTCAAGGGGGAGGGATTAGGCAGCCGCTTTAAGCGACGCCTTCTGCGCGGCGAAGGCCCAGTCGAGCCAGGGCAGCAATGCTTCGAGATCCGACGTCTCGACGGTCGCGCCGCACCAGACGCGCAGGCCGGGCGGTGCGTCACGATAGGCGCCGATGTCGTAGGCGACACCTTCCTTGTCGAGCGTGGAGACCAAGCCCTTGGCGAAGGCCGCTTGCCCATCGGCGTCGAGCGCGGACACATCCGGATCGGTGAAGGACAGACACACGGACGTGTTCGACCGCGTCGCCGGCTGGACGGCGAGATGACCGAGCCATGAGGACTTGGCGACAAAGCGATCGAGGACGGCCGCATTGGCATCCGCCCTGGCGATCAGCCCTTCGAGGCCGCCGATCGACTTCGCCCAGTTGAGCGCATCGAGATAGTCCTCGACGCACAGCATCGACGGCGTGTTGATGGTCTCGCCCTTGAAGATGCCTTCGATCAACTTGCCGCCCGAGGTCAGGCGGAAGATTTTCGGCAGCGGCCATGAAGGCTTATAGATCTCCAGCCGCTCGACCGCGCGGGGTGACAGGATCAGCATGCCGTGCGCGCCCTCGCCGCCCAGCACCTTCTGCCAGGAGAAGGTGACGACATCGAGTTTTTCGAAATCGAGCCTCTGTGCGAAGGCGGCCGAAGTCGCGTCGCAGATGGTCAGGCCCTTGCGATCCGCGGGAATGAAATCGCCATTCGGCACGCGCACGCCGGACGTGGTGCCATTCCAGGTGAAGACCACATCGCGGTCGAAATCGATCTTTGTGAGGACGGGCAGTTCGCCGTAGCCGGCTTCGATCTTGCGCACATCGGCGAGCTTCAATTGCTTGACCACGTCGGTGACCCAGCCGGAGCCAAAGCTCTCCCAGGCGACCATGTCGACGCCGCGCTCGCCGAGCAGCGACCACAGCGCCATCTCGACCGCGCCGGTGTCCGACGCCGGTACGATGCCGATGCGGTAGTCCGCCGGGACCTGGAGAATTTCCCGCGTCAGCTCGATCGCCTGTTCGAGCTTGGCCTTGCCGATCCTGGCGCGGTGGGAACGGCCGAGCGCGGCATTGTTCAGCGCCTCGACCGACCAGCCGGGGCGCTTTGCGCAGGGACCTGAGGAAAAATTGGGGTTTGCCGGACGGAGTCCGGGCTTCGTATGCGTCGTCATCGTGGTCTATCCTTCCAGATAGTGGCCCCTCGTTGGGGAGGGGTGGCCCACGGACGGCGATATGCGTTCAGGCTTCGGGCGTCAAGAGGAAAGTTTTTGTCGCTGGCGGGATACTGGCGATCTGTGATCAGGATGGCGTGACTTCAAACGCAAACGGCGGACCCGAAGATCCGCCGTCCTGATCCTCGTGCTCGCGGCGCCTACCAGAGATCGTAGCGCAGCCCGAGCTTGACCTGGTGGTTGCTGATCCCCTTTTTGATCGGATAGGAGGTCAGGCTTTCGGCTGTCACATATTCGGCATCCGGGGCGGAGAAATACTGATAGCCCAGATCGACGGAAACGTTCTTCGTCACCTGATAGGCAAGGCCGGCATTCAGCGTATAGGCCAGGGAGTACTGGGTCTTGCTGTCATTCAGTACGAAATCATCGCTGGGATCGCTGTTGTCGGTGAAGTAGCTAGCCGAGAGGCTGCGCTTGCTGCGGACGACACCGATACCGGCGCCGAGATAAGGCGTGATCCCGACATAGGTGCCAAGATCGACATAGCCATTGAGCATGCCCGAGAAGGCGTAGTTCTTCAGGGACGCCGATGCCACGGTCGGCTCTGCCGCAGTCGCTGAATCGTCATAGCCGACGCCGATCTTGTTGCCGGGCAGATAGCCCAGATTGAGATCGGCGCGCAGATAGTCGTTGAAATGGTAGCCGAAGCCGATGCTGGCAAAGATGGGGTCTTCCTTGTCGCTGAAGCTTGCCGGCGTGAAGGCGAAATTGTCGTTCCTGAAGCTCTTCTGCGCCAGGTACGAGACATCGCCGCGCAGATACCAGCCGGAGCCGACCTCGACCGGCACATAATCGGGCGCCTGGTCGACATAGATCGGCGGGTCGTAGTCGGCGGCGTGCACGGGCGTCAGCGGCAAGAGGGCTAAGGCGCCAAGTGCCAGCGTCATACGCGAAATGATTTTCATGGTCCCCGACTCCCGAATTTGGCGCCGCCAGGAATAGCAACGGCAGCCATCGTTTCAGGAAGCATTGTTAACCATAGTGGTTAAGTGCCGGTTAAGGCTAACAGAGCGTTAGCGAATTCATTTCCGGCAGGGTCTCATCGGGGCGGTGCAAACGAAAACCGCCCGGCTGATGCCGGGCGGTTCGCGAGAATTTCAGGTAATGCTGGTGTTACTTGGTGTAGATCGGCTCGGGTTCGGGCTGGTAGGCCACGACCGGCGCGGCGCAACCGTTGTTGCCACCGAACTGATAGCGCAGGCCGCCGCGCACTTCGTGTGTGTTGATGCCGCGATCGAAGCCGGGTCCGGAGCTGCTGACATCCCATTCGAACATGCGGCCGCCCTGGATGTGGCTGAAGCGATAGCCCGCGTCGAGGATGATTTTGTCGGTCAGGCAGTAGGAAGCGCCGGCCATCAGAGCGTAGGCGAAGCGCCAGTTGGAGGCTCCCGGGTTGGTCTCGGTGGTGTTCGGGTCGTAGACAGTATCCCACTTGACGCGCGCACCGCCGATGCCGGCGCCGACGTAGGGCGTGATGCCACTATAGGTGCCGAGATCGACATAGGCATTGGCAAGCAGCAGCAGGGCGCTCATTTTCGACACTTCGGTCGAAGTCCCGTTGATATCCGACGTGCCGCCGTTGAAGTTCGACTTGAACCAATAGTCGGCAGTCAGATCGGTGCGGAAGTAGTCGTTGATCTTGTAGCCGACGCCGGCACCGAGCGAGAAGCCGCCCTTGAGCTTGCCGAAATCGAAGCTTCTGGTGCCGGGCGTGACCGTACAGTTACAGGGATCGACGGTATAGGTCATATAGTCGATGCCGCGCAGGGTCGACTTGTGATAGTCGATGTCACCGCGGATGTACCAGCCGCCGACTTCGACCGGCTGCTCGTAGACGGCCGGAGGCGGAGCTTCCTCGACCACCGGTTCCGGCAGGTCGGCCGCGAACAGCGGTCCTGCCAGGCCTGCAAATAGTAAGGCGAGCAGGACCTTTCTGGCTGTATTGAACATGCTTGTCACCCCTGAGAAGTTCGGAACGGCTATCGTGTCCGAATGCAATTGCTTTTCAGTCGTGGATAATGAAGTGCAAAGGTTAAAGGGCGTTTAACCCTGTTGCTTAACCACGAATCCCGAAAGTTCGAGGCATGGTGGAGCGGCTTCAGGATGCCGGAATCGACTGCCGGACCGTCCAAAAAAGCCCGCAGGAAGGGCGGGCTCGAGCTGGTGAAGATATGTGTGCGGCACCCTCGCGGGCGGGCTTGTGATTAAGCTGCGCTGCGCGTTTCGGAGATAACCTCAACGATCCCATTGACGATGGACTCGACCAGTTGCGGGTCGTCGCCCTCGGCCATGACGCGGATCAGCGGTTCCGTGCCGGAGGGCCGAATAACCAGCCGCCCGGCCTTGCCGAGGCGGTGGCGGGCGTCTTCGATGGCCGCCTTGACTGGCGCTTCCTCAAGCGGCTTGCCGCCGGAAATATGGACGTTCTTCAGGAGCTGCGGCACCGGTTCGAACTTCTTCGACAGTTCGCTGACCGGCCGCCCCTGCCGCTTGATGCAGGCCAGCACCTGCAGCGCCGAAACGAGGCCATCGCCGGTGGTCGAGAAGTCCGACAGCACGATATGGCCGGATTGTTCGCCGCCGACATTCAGCCCATGCGCGCGCATATGCTCGACGACATAACGGTCGCCGACCTTGGTGCGGTGCAATTGCAGCTTCATGTCGCCGAGGAAGCGCTCGAGGCCGAGATTGGACATGACCGTCGAAACGACGCCGCCGCCGGCGAGCCGCCCGCTCTGGTGCCAGGATTCGGCGATCAGCGCCATGATCTGGTCGCCATCGACGATCGCACCGTTCTCATCGACAATGACGACGCGATCGGCATCGCCATCGAGCGCGATACCGATGTCGGCGCGCACTTCGTGCACCTTCTTCTGCAGACCGGCGGGATGGGTCGAGCCGCATTCCTTGTTGATGTTGAAGCCGTTGGGCTCGACATTGATGGCGACGACTTCGGCGCCCAGTTCCCACAGCACCTCGGGCGCCACCTTGTAGGCCGCGCCATTGGCGCAATCGACGACGATCCTCAAGCCCGAGAGTGACATCGAGCGCGGCAAGGTGCGCTTGGCGAATTCGATGTAGCGGTCATGCACGCCGTCGACGCGCTTGGCGCGGCCAAGCCCGTCGGAATCGGCGAGCGCCAGTTCGATATCCTTGTCGAGCATGCTCTCGATGCGCTCCTCGATCTCGTCGGAGAGCTTGTAGCCGTCGGGTCCGAACAGCTTGATGCCGTTGTCGTAATAGGGATTGTGCGAAGCCGAGATCATGACGCCGATATCGGCGCGCAGCGAACGCACCAGCATGGCGACCGCCGGAGTCGGGATCGGGCCGAGCAGGAACACGTCCATGCCGGCGGCACAAAGACCGGCGACCATGGCATTCTCGATCATATAGCCGGAAAGCCTGGTGTCCTTGCCGAGCACGACACGATGACGGTGGCTGCCGCGCTGGAAGGAGAGGCCGGCGGCCATGCCGACCCGCATCGCGATTTCCGCGGTCATCGGAAACTTGTTGGCGCGCCCGCGAATGCCGTCCGTGCCGAAATAATTCCCTGCCATGCTAGCCCAATTCCTTAACGTTCTTCCCCAGCACGTCATGCCACAATTGGCCGGGGCGCCTTGATCACATTGTGTGATTATATGTTACCAATCCTTAGAAAATCCTTGTTGTGCACTGCACACAACATGACTGCAACCTGGCATGCTGAGACTGCCATGCTGAATATACCAGTCATGCGAGACTTTCAGCGCGGATGCACCTGGAAAATCTTGCTTTGAAGCCGGCAACGAACAACGATTTCATCACCTTATCGGCAAAGCCCCAGCTTTCGCCGATATATACGCTACTTAGCATCTGGCGCAACCGGCCGTTGAGCGTTATTGATTCGTCGGGACGTATCATGGGCTGCCGCAACGGAGAAACGCTATGCTCATCCACCGACTTGCTACTTTGACCGGCCTCGCCGTCGCGACCTTGTTTCTGGCCGCGCCAGCCAACGCACTGACGATGGCCGAGTGCAGCACGAAATACAACGCCGCCAAGGATGCGGGGACACTCGCCGGGGCGACCTGGAACCAGTTCCGCAAGGCCCAGTGCGGCACCGACGCAGCGGCCAAGACCGACACCAAGGCAACCGACACAAAGGCAGCCGACACAAAGGCAACCGCCGACACCAAGAAGGCTGCCGAGACGAAGCCGGCCAAGGCGGCCGCTACGGCCGACGACAGCACGGCCAAGGGTCTGACGGCGAAGGAATGCAGCGCCAAGTACCAGGCGGCAAAGGCCGCCGGCACCCTGAACGGCATGAAGTGGAACGACTTCCGCAAGTCCGAATGCGCCGCCGGTGCATCCGCCGCTGCCGCCAAGCCGGCAACCACCAAGGCTGCCGCGGCTCCCGCCGACAGTGGCGGCAAGGGTCTGAGCATGGCCGAATGCAGCACCAAGTATCAGGCTGCCAAGACAGCCGACACGCTGAAAGGCATGAAGTGGAACGACTTCCGCAAGACCGAGTGCGGCGCCAGCGCGTCGGATGACGACACCGTACCAGCCGCCGACGAGGCGAGCTACACCAAGGAGCCGGCGAAACCGACCACGGTTGCACCCAAGGGCGTCACGTTCCCGTCAGCGATCTCGCCGAAATATTCCAGCGAGACCCCTGGCAAGGGCCGCATGCATACTTGCCTCGACCAGTACTATGCCCTCAAGGACGCCAATGCGCTTGGTGGCCTCAAGTGGATCCAGAAGGGGGGCGGCTTCTACAGCCTGTGCAACGCCAAGCTGAAGAGCTGAACGACAACAACATCTGAACAAGAAAAAGCCCGCGAGCCCAAGGTTCGCGGGCTTTTTTCTTGTCAAATGCCGGGCGGGCCATTCGCGCTCGATGGCGCCGCCCATTGCCTTGCCGGGCATTCGTCGTTCGAAAAGCCAAGCAATTGGCTTTTCGTCCGCTTCGCGGACCACTCCCTCAACTCCCCGTATAGTGGCGGGGAGAAAGTAGCTGACCGCAACGCCGGCGCCATCCTGGCAACGCAGGTGATTGGCGAAATCGCCGGGAGGCGGCGCACTTCTCTCCGTCACTACACAGTCACTATACGGGGAGAAGATGCCGGCAGGCAGATGAGGGGCAGCGCCGGCTTCAACAATTGGCCCACCTTTAAGCTAGGCAGACGAGCGGCAAAGCCTCCAAGCAAAAAAACGCCGCGGACCATGCCGCGGCGTTTCTAAAATCAATTTCTTGTCGAACTCAGCTCGATGGCTGCGGTTCCATGCCGCCTTCCGGCTCCGGTCCCTTCTTGCGCCGGCCGCCGGACTTCGGCACGGCCGAGCCCCGGCTTGGCGGCGTGTCGTCGCCGAGGTCGCGCGCGGGCTTGTGGCCGGCGATCAACTGCTTGATCTCCTCGCCGGACAGCGTCTCGTATTCCAGCAGGCCTTGCGCCAACGCGATCCATTCCTTCTTCTTCTTGGTCAGGATGGACTTCGCCGTCGAATAGGCCTCGTCGATCAGGCGGCGCACTTCGGCGTCGATGATCTGCGCGGTCTCTTCCGAGACGTTCTGCGTGCGCGCCACTGAATGGCCGAGGAACACTTCCTCCTGGTTGTCGCCGTAAGCGACATGGCCAAGCTTGTCGGAAAAACCCCAGCGCGTGACCATGGCGCGGGCCAGCTTGGTCGCCTGCTCGATGTCCGAGGAGGCGCCCGAGGTGATGTTTTCCTTACCGAACTTGAACTCCTCGGCGACACGGCCACCCATCATGATGGCGAGACGCGAGATCATGTATTTGTAGCTCATCGAATAGCGGTCGCCTTCCGGCAACTGCATGACCATGCCGAGCGCCCGGCCACGCGGGATGATGGTGGCCTTGTGCAGCGGGTCGGCCGACGGCACGTTGAGCGCGAGAATGGCATGACCGGCCTCATGGTAGGCGGTGAGCTCCTTCTCGGCCTGCGTCATGGCCGACGAACGACGCTCGGCGCCCATCATGATCTTGTCCTTGGCGTCCTCGAATTCGGCCATGGTGACGAGGCGCTTGTTGCGGCGTGCCGCCATCAGCGCGGACTCGTTGACGAGATTCATCAGGTCGGCACCGGAGAAGCCGGGCGTACCGCGCGCGATCACCTTGAGGTCGACATTGGGTGCCAGCGGCACGTTGCGCACATGCACCTTGAGGATCTTCTCGCGGCCGACGATGTCGGGGTTCGGCACCACGACCTGGCGGTCGAAGCGGCCTGGCCTGAGCAGTGCCGGATCGAGCACGTCGGGACGGTTGGTGGCGGCGATCAGGATGATGCTTTCGTTTGATTCGAAGCCATCCATTTCGACCAGCAGCTGGTTCAGCGTCTGCTCGCGTTCGTCATTGCCGCCGCCGAGGCCAGCGCCGCGATGGCGGCCGACGGCGTCGATTTCGTCGATGAAGATTATGCAGGGCGCATTCTTCTTGGCCTGGTCGAACATGTCGCGGACGCGGCTTGCACCGACGCCGACGAACATCTCGACGAAGTCCGAACCGGAAATTGTGAAGAACGGCACATTGGCTTCGCCGGCGACCGAACGGGCGAGCAGCGTCTTGCCGGTTCCCGGAGGACCGACAAGCAGCACACCGCGCGGAATCTTGCCGCCGAGCCGCTGGAACTTCTGCGGATCGCGCAGGAACTCGACGATCTCTTCCAGATCTTGCTTGGCTTCGTCGACGCCGGCGACATCCTGGAAGGTGACGCGGCCATGCGCTTCGGTGAGCAGCTTGGCCTTCGACTTGCCGAAACCCATGGCGCGCCCGGAGCCGGACTGCATCTGGCGCATGAAGAATATCCAGACGCCGAGGATGAGGATCATCGGCAGCCATGAGATCAGATAGCCGAACAGCGAATTGGAGCCGTCACTCTCAGGCCGCGCATTGATGGTGACGTTCTTGTCCTGCAGCCGCGAGACCAGCGACGGATCGCCGGGCGAATAGGTCTGGAAGCCGCTGGCATTGTCGGTGTAGGTGCCGGTGATGCGGGCTCCGGCGATGGTCACCGTCTTGACCCGGCCCGCCGCGACGTCCTGCAGGAACTGCGAATACGGCACATCGCTGGAGGCCCCTCGCGTCTGCGGCGTCTGGAACAGATTGAACAGGGCGATGAGCAGGACCGCTATGATCGCCCAGAGCGCGAGGTTGCGATAGTTCGGATTCATCAATTGTCCCGTTGGCGTCCGCGGGGCGGACACGCGTCATGAGAGGAAACTTGCGCCTAACATAGGGAGAGCACCTCCCCTTGCCAAGCATAACAGCACGTCGGGGTTAAGCTTTCGCCCACCATCAACCGGCACTGTGGCCGCGGAAAGGCAAGGGCGGGACCGGGGCAGCGCCAATCAGCCCGGCGACGGCCCGCGCCGGCGCCAGGTCGAAGGACGGCAGAAAGCGGGCGAAGGGCGCAACGACCGGCCGCGCTTCAACCGTCGCGGACACGGTTCCATGCCCGGGCAATCCAAGGCATTCACCGGATCGCCACAATGCCGGCTCGGCGGCGAGTGCGGCGCGCATTAGGCTCGGCGGGATTTTTCCGTCGCCCATTGCCAGCCGCTTCGCCGCCGCCGTACCGAACGGGGCAATCAACAATGCGCCGCTGCTGTCGTTCAATGTGATGTGCCGGCGACCATCCCACAGGGTGCTGTCGGCGGCAGCTGCTGCGGGCAAGCCGCGCGCCTCGCGCCGCAGGAAGATGCCGGCGCGCCGGAAATCGACAACCGTCCGCGACAATGTGGCGCAAAGAAATCCGGCCTTGAGCCGGCCGAACAGCGCCTCGCCGCGGGCCTGATCCGGCAGGAAGGGGATCCCGCCGGTGGTGGCCAGCAGGATGCGCAACGCATAGACGGCTGCCCGATCGTCACCGGTGCTCAAAAAACCCGGATCGAGACGAACGAGCCCCGCCCCAGGCTGAGCCGCGAAACGGCGGATCAAGTCCGCGGCTGCGAGGCCAAGCTGCCGGCGCGCCTTGCCCTCGTGCGCGGCCAGCGCCAGCGCATCATCGATGCGCCGCACGCCGTCCCGGCCGGCGAGCATAGCGCGCATGCGCGGCCGCTCGAAAGCCTCGTCGACATTGGTCGGGTCGTCGGCCCAGTCGACATTTCGACGCCGCAGGACGTCGCGCAGTGTCGAGCGCCGCTCACCGAGGAGCGGCCGCACGATCCAGCTGCGCCAATCATACAAGGTAGCCGGCGCCATGCCGGCAAGTCCGCGGCCCGCCATACCGGCAAACTCTCGGCCATCATCCCGTGCTTGCCGCATCAGCACCGTTTCCGCCTGGTCGTCGGCGGTATGGCCGGTCAGGATCAGGCCGATGCCTTCCGCTTGTGCTGCCTCGGCCAGCAGCCGGTAGCGCACTTCGCGCGCCGCTGCAGGCAGGCCGGTCGGCGGCTTGAGGCCCGACCACGTCATGATGCGGTGTGAAATTCCGTATGTCGCGCACAGCTTCGCCACCGCTTGCGCTTCCGCTGCCGAACCGGCTCGCAACCCGTGGTCGATCGTCACCGCCAGCAGCTTGGTTGCCGGCGCCGTGCGGTCGAGATGGTATTTTAGAAGAAGGAGCAGGGCGGTCGAGTCGCTGCCGCCGGACACGGCCGCAACAGCGCCGCTGGTAAAATCGATGTGCGAAAAAATTCTGGTCGAAAATTCAGGCTCGATGTCGAGCATCAATGCGTGTCGCCCAAAAGTGGCCCCGGGACAACGACATGCATCAGAAAGATCAGCACGCAGCCAGGGCCTTCTCCTGCTTGACGCGTTCCTTGAGCGCACTGGAAATATCAGGGTAGCGCTTGCCGACCTCGCTGAAGGTGGCGCAGGCAACGTCGTGCTGCTTGAGGCCGACCAGCGACACGCCGAGCTTCAGCAACATGTCGGGAGCCTTCTTGGCCTTGGGGTAGTCCTTGCTGGCGGCAAGGAAAGTCTCCGCGGCGTCGCGGTATTTCTGCTGGCCGAGCAGCGACTCGCCCAGCCAGTAATGCGCGTCCGCCGTCTTCGCATCCCTGGGGAAGCGGGCGATGTGGTCGCGAAAACCCTGTTCGGCGGTGCCGTAATCACCCGAGAGGATGAACTGATAGGAGTTGCGGTAGAGCTCCTCCGGATCGTTGGTGGCGGGCAACGCGGCGATCACCGTATCGGATTTGCCGGCCTTGGGAGGCGCGCCGGTGGCAGGCGCGGTTTCCTGCGCCGGCGTGGTCGACTGGGTGTTGCCGCCGGCATCGACGACATTGCCGTTCTTGTCGACGGTGATGGTTCCGAAGGTCTTTTCAGGCGCTCCCGTACCGGGAATCATCTTGCCGGGGTCGCCATCGGGCGATTCGACGATGACGTCCTCGACCGTCTTGCCGCCTGCTGACTGGTTGTTGCCGGGCGCGGCGCCGGCATCGGCCGGCGCCTGTGTTGCCGGGGCCGCTGCCACGTTGGTGTCGGTGCCGGTGGTGGCGTCTGATTTCTTCTGTGCCGGCGGCTGTGCTCCTTGCGTGCCGCCTTCAAGCTGCTGGAAGCGGAATTCGTTGTCTTCCTGCTGCTTGCGAATCTGCTCCTGCATTTGCAGGACTTGGAAATTGAGTTCCTCGATCTTGCCGTTCATCTGCCGCAACTGCTCTTCCAGGCTGGTGACGGCGGCAGGATCGGACTGCACCATCTGGACCTGATCCTGTTTTTTCTTTTGACCGAAAATGCTGGGCAATTCGATGCTGGGCAGATGGAAGGAAAAGCCGCTGTCGGTTGATTGCCCTGTGCCGCTAGCCCCCAAGCCGCTAGCCAGGGCGGTGACGCCTGATAGGAGCAGCAGCGCAAGCGTGCCGCTCAGAACCGATCTCAAATGCATGTGCCTCTCGCCGTGATTTCGTTAGCTTGTTCGCGCCTTCCAATCAGAATGGGACCAGCCAAGCGCCCTCGGCTCATAGCAGGAGCCGAGACTTCGGCCAAATTTTGTTTCGGGCATCCGGATATGAAAAAGGCGGCCCGGAGGCCGCCTTTCGCATAGGTATGTTGCATTTTTACCGCTAGACCGCCGCGCGTTCTTTTGACGCGCCGGTCGATTGATGCCTCAGGAACCGGCACCGCTGAGCGTGGTGACCGCACGGCGGTTCTGCGACCAGCAGGAGATGTCGTCACACACCGCGACCGGACGTTCCTTGCCGTATGAGATGGTCTTGAGACGGCTGGCAGAAACACCCTTGGCCACGAGGAAGTCGCGGGTGGCGGCGGCGCGGCGGGCGCCGAGCGCCAGATTGTATTCACGCGTGCCGCGCTCGTCGGCATGGCCTTCGATGACGATGGCATACTGCTTGTACTGGTTCAGCCATTGTGCCTGACGAGCCAGCGTCGTCTGCGCATCGGCACGGATCGAGGTCGAGTCCGTATCGAAGAAGATACGGTCGCCGATGTTGACGGTGAAGTCCTGCGCCGATCCGGGCGTTGCCGCACCAGCGCCGTTGAGGCCAAGATCGGCCGCGTTATTCGGCGTCTTCTTCGAGGCGCAACCGGCGATGGCGAGCATCGCCACCAGCGCGATCATGACCGGGTTTCTGGTAAGTGCTGCGATACGGCCCATGCCGCCTCTCCTTCGTATTTCGAGTGATCGTATTCGAGTGATTTCGTTGATCACCCAGTAACCACGTTTGGGTTAACCGGCATTCAAGAAACACGGTTAAATTTTGGTTTAAGCTGCCCGTCCGCAGCTGTTTGGCCATGAGCCACAGTTGGCGCGGACCCTAGGCGGAAATGCGGCAAAAACGCGACCAATGCATGGAAAAGGGGGAATTGAAGAGGTGAGGAATCGAAGAACTGAAGAGAGAAATCACCTTAGCTTCTCTCTCAGATTCACCAGCATGCCGTAGATATGGGCATAGGATTGCAGCCATTCCACGAGCTGCGCTTGGGTAATGTATCCAAGGTCGAACGCGTACGAAATCCAGGTGTCCACTTCACTGCACGACCCCATCGCCATTGAAATGAAACGTGCGAATTCGGGTTTGGAGTGCGTCTGTTTGGCGACCCTTCAGCCAGATTGGCGCAGATTCCCTTGCTGGAACGACGCAACTGATCGGCCAGTGCGTATTGCTCAATCTTCGGGAAAGCGAGCGTAGCTTTATGTACGTCAAGAGAAACCGCATAAGCGCGCTTATAGACTTCTAGATCCTTCGCACGCTTTATATAATTCCCCGGTTTCTCCATCTCTTCAATTCTTCATTTCTCCAATTCGTCCCTTACTCCAGCAGCGGCGACCAGGCCGGGTCCGAAGCGAAATTCGCCGTCGGGATCGACTGCTCGTTACGCCCGGTAAGATCGACCGAAATCAGTTTTGGCCCACCGGCGGAGTCGCGGAAGAACATCAGCACGCGGCCGTTCGGCGCCCAGGTCGGCCCCTCCTGCTGGAAGCCTGAGGACAGGATGCGCTCGCCCGAGCCGTCGGTTTTCATGACGCCGATCTGGAATTCGCCGCCGGTCTGCTTGGTGAAGGCGATCAGGTCGCCGCGCGGTGACCACACCGGCGTCGAGTAGACACCGTCGCCGAAGGAGATGCGGGTCTGGCCCGAGCCGTCGGCGCCCATCACGTAGATCTGCGCACGGCCGCCGCGGTCGGAGGTGAACACCACCTTGCTGCCGTCGGGCGAATAGGACGGCGAGGTGTCGATGGCGGTCGAATTGGTCAGCCGCGTCGTCGAACGGCTGCGCAGATCCATGGCGAAGATGTTGGAATTGCCGTCGTCGCGCAGCAGGCTCATGATCACCTTCTGGCCGTCTGGCGAAAAGCGCGGCGCAAAGGTCATCCCGGGGAAATTTCCGACCAGTTCACGCTGGCCGGTCTCGATCTGCAGCAGGTAGACCCGCGGCTGACCGCTCTCATAGGACATGTAGGTGATTTCCTGCCGGTTCGGCGAGAAACGCGGCGTCAGCACGATCGACTTGCCATCCGAGAGATAGCGGATGTTGGCGCCGTCCTGGTCCATGATGGCGAGGCGCTTCTTGCGCGCGTTCTTGGCGCCGGATTCGTCGATGAAGACGACGCGGGTGTCGAAATAGCCTTTTTCGCCGGTCAGCCGCTCATAGATGGCGTCGGCGATGATGTGGGCGACACGCCGCTGATTGGCGTCGTTGGCGAAGAACTGCTCGCCGGACATCTGCTGGCCGGCAAACGTATCCCACAACCGGTACTGGGCGCGGATACGGCCGTCGGCTTCCTTGCTGACGCTGCCGGTGACCAAGGCCTGCGCGTTGATGACCTTCCAGTCGTCGAAGCGCGGCGCTGCATCCGGGTTGGTGATCTTCTCGATAAAGGCGCTCTTGTCGATCGGCGCAAACAGCCCCGAGCGCTTCAGGTCGGCGGTGACGATCTGCGAAATCTGCGCGCCAAGCGCGTCGCCGCCCTGGAAATCGGTGATGGCGATCGGCAGCGGCTCCACATTGCCCTTGTTGACGTTGAGCTCGACGAGCGCCAGCGCCGGCAACGTGCCGACAGCGGTCATGCCCATCGCCATTGCTGCGACCATCAGGAGCGGCTTGAGGATTGATTTCATGTCTTCTCGCTTCTCGTACTGATTTTCGGATACGCGGGCCCTAGAGGCCCAGCATCTCCCTTGGATCGAAGGTGACGCGGACGTCGGCCCAGATATCCTGCTTGCCCGCGGGAACCTGCAGGCCGGTGACATCGCATTTTTGCACCGCGCGAACGGCACTTTCGTCGAACTGACGGTTTCCGCTTGACTTTTCGACCGCCGGTCGCCCGTCCAGCTTGCCGGAGGCATCCAGGTTGAACCGCACCACGACGACGAAGTTCTCGGAACCTTCAAGGCCCGCGGGAAGGGTCCAGCAGCCGCCGAGCTGGCTTTCCAGGGCGCCCATTTCCGACCTGGAAAGCTTCTGGCCCTGGTCCTTGTCGCCGCCGAGCGATGCCTGCTGGGTCGAGCGCTTGGCGCCGCCGCCCGATGGCTTCTGCTTGTCGAGGAGAGCGGAAATCTCGTCGGCGTTGAATTGCTTGTCGTCGGACTTCGGCTTCGACGAGGCTTCCTTGACCGGCTTGTCGGCATCCTTGCGGTCCGGCGCCTTGGCGCTTTCGGCCTGTGCCGGCTGCGGCTTCGGCCGGGCTTCCGGCGCGGGTGCCGAGTCCGGCAGCTGTGTCGCTTCGGCAGGCGGCTCCTGCGCTATGGCTTCGGCGACGGCGTCAGGCTTGACCTCGGGCGTCGGATCTATTGCCGCGGTCTTGTCCTGCGGCGGCGGGGTCGGCGCCGGCTTGGCCGGTGTCGGCTTGGGGTCGACCTGCTTGACCGGCTCGGGCTTGACCTCTTCCTTGGGCGTCGGTGCCGGCGCCACTTCCGTTGCCGGCGTGGGCTTGGGCTTTTCCTGAGGCTTCGGCACGTCCTCGGGCTTCGGCTTTTCGATCGGTGTCGGCGCGGGCGGCGGAGCCGATGTCATGTCGACGGGCTTGGGCTTGGCTTCCGGCGTTATCGGCTTGTCGGTATCGACGCTGTTCTCGCCAACCTTCTGCGCATCCGGCACGACGTCCGGACGCTGCGTCGGCACGGGTGCAGGCTTTTCATGCATCACGGCCTTCTTGTCGCCCTGCAACGTCTGCGCGATGGCTTCCATCGGCACGATATCGACCGCGACCGACTCGACGTCGGAGGACGGAAGCGCGGCCGGCGCCGTCAGCGTGAACAGGCCGAAGGTCAGCGCCGCCGCATGCAAGATCACCGATGTGGTGAGGCCGGTCTTCATCTTCTTGTCTACTGATCCTGTTCCTGCAACGAAACGAGGCCGATATTCTTGTAACCGGCGGCCGAAATGCGGGCCATCACCTTCATCGCCGTGCCATAGTCGGTGGACCTGTCGCCACGGATGAAGATGCGCTCTTCATAGCCGGTCTTCGAGATCGCCTGCAGCTTGGCCACCAGCTCCTCGATCGGGATCTCGGTTTCCTGCAGGTAGATCTGGCCGGTGGCGTTGATCGAGACGGTGATCGGCTGCGTGTCGGCATTCATCGCCTTGGCCTGCGTGTCCGGCAGGTCGATCGGCACGCCGACCGTCAGCATCGGTGCGGCGACCATGAAGATGATCAGCAGCACAAGCATCACGTCGACCATCGGCGTGACGTTGATCTCCGACATCAGTGCATGGTGACGGCCGCGCCGCCTGTGGCCGCGCCCGCCGCGCCCTCCCATGCCCATGGACATACCCATCTGCTACTCCTCAGGCCTTGGGGGCCACTTTTTCATCGATTTGGCGCGAGAGTATGGCGGAGAACTCGTCGGAGAACCCTTCCATGCGCACCGCTATCTTGCTCGCGTCGGACGACAGCTTGTTGTAGGCGATGACGGCGGGGATGGCGGCGAGCAGGCCGATGGCCGTCGCCAGCAGCGCTTCGGCAATGCCGGGCGCAACCACCGCGAGACTGGTGTTCTTGGAACCGGCAATCGCCTGGAACGAGGTCATGATACCGATGACGGTGCCGAACAGGCCGATGAAAGGTGCCGCCGAGCCGGTGGTGGCGAGGAAGCCGAGGCGGCCCTCCAGCTTCTCCATCTCGCGGGTCAGCGCAAGGTCCATCGCCTTGTCGATGCGGGTCTGCAGCCCGAGCGGCGACTTGGCGCCCTTCTCGAAGCTCTTCTTCCACTCGCGCATCGCGGCCACGAAAATGGCGCCCATGCCGGTGGTCTTGCGGTCGGCGAGCGTCCGGTAAAGCTCCTCCAGCGACTGCCCCGACCAGAACACCTGCTCGAACCGGTTGAGCGACATTCGCATGCGGGCATAGGAAACCAGCTTGTCGACGATGATCGCCCAGGTCCAGACCGAAGCGCAGAGCAAGCCGATCATGACCAGTTTGACCACCCAGCTGGCCTGGCTGAACAGCGCCCAAACCGACAATTGCGCGCCCGGATCGGCGAGTGCGATATTTTCCATCGTTACGTCCTTAAGATTTTCCGGGCGAAGCTGGCGGCTGGCCCCTGGCATCCCTTGTGGTCGGTCGCACGAAGCTACCGGAACAACCCCAAACTGTGCCGTTAGCGGCCTTTTCGGGGCAAATGTTGGTGAAAGGAAGGCGCACGATCACGCCAATCTTCACCAATCTCTTCATGAACCGTTATGGTTAAGGATGGGTTAGTATATAAGGCGCGGCGCATTGCCACGCCCAGTGGCAAGGCGCAAGCCATCCCTATTGATCACAATGGGGCTAGTCAGCAGCGGCCTTGGGCATGAACGCCGCCACCCATTCCCTCGGAAAGCGCCTTGGGCGGCCATTCTCGCCGATGATCGCCGCCTCGACCTTGGCCTCGACCAGCACCTCGTCGCCGCGCTTGAGCTGCTGCGCCATGAAGATGCGCGCGCCGGAAATATCCTCGGTGCTTGTATCGACCGTCAGGATGTCGTCGATGCGGGCGGGACCGCGAAAATCGATCTCCATGCGCCGCACCACCCAAACAATTTTTTCGCCATGCTTGCCTTCGGCAAGTTCGGTGTGATGCACGCCAGTGAGTCTCAGATAGTCGGAGCGGCCGCGTTCGAAGAATTCGAGATAACGCGCATGATAGACGACACCCGAGAAATCGGTGTCGGCGTAATAGACCCGCGCCATCAGCCGGTGGCCGGACGCCGTCAGCGCACCGGAAATGCCGGCCAGCAGCGTCGCCGATTCACCATGATCGCCCATTGCGCTTCCTTTTTCAGTCCCGACGAGGCACCTGTTTCCCGCGTGACATAGCATCGGATGGCACTGTTGACGGCGATGATCAAGACCTTGACGGCGGTGTTGTTTGTGCTCACGGCGTTGGTGTGGCCCAGCCATGCGGCGACCTTCTCGATGAAGCACGGCCTCAATCTGGACCAGTGGGTCACTTGGCCAGGCGAGGACCAGTGGGGCGACGCCAAGGCCATCCTGCCCTACCCCGAATGGCGCAAATTCCTTGGGGAAGACGATCTCAAGGCACTGAAGGACGCGGGCTTCGATTTCCTGCGCATGCCGGTCGATCCATCTCCGTTCCTGTCCGGCCAGACCGTGGCGTTGCGCGACGATCTCTATGCCAGCGTGCTGGATTCGGTGCGCATGACCAACCGCGCCGGGCTGAAGGTGGTCGTCGACATGCACCTGACCGCGGCCGGCGGCAGCCGCAAGATCGGCATGGCGCAAGTCATGGACGACCCGCAAACCTTCGACGAATATGTCGAGATGGTGCGCAGGATGGCCCGCACGCTGGCGAGCGAAGATCCCGCCCAGGTCGCTTTCGAACCGATGAACGAACCGGTCGTCGATTGCGACAGCGACGGCACCAGCCTGTGGCCGGACCGCCAGCGCAAACTGTTCGCCGCGGCGCGATCCTCGGCGACGAAACTGACCCTGGTGCTGACCGGCGCCTGCTATTCCGACGCCTCGTCGCTTGAGAAGATCGATCCGAAGGCGATCCCGGACGACAATGTCATCTGGACCTTCCACTCCTACGATCCGTTCCTGCTGACCCATCAGGGTGCGACCTGGGCCGGCGACTTCATCCCGTATGTGACCGGCCTGCCCTATCCGCTGACCGCGGTGCCGCAGGCACAGCTCGACGTGACGCTCGACACCATCCGCGCCAGGATCAAGGCAGAGGCGCCATGGGCTCGGCAGAGCGGCCTGCTTGCCTATCTCGACGAACAGGTCGCCAGCATGGACAGTCCCGGCAAGCTGCTCGGCTTGATGGATGCGCCGTTCAAAAAGGTCGAGGCGTGGGCGAAGGCCAACGGCGTCAAGCCCGAAAACATCACGCTCGGCGAGTTCGGCATGATCCGCCAGGAATACGGCAACGCCTATGTGATGCCGGCCGAGTACCGGGCCGCCTATGTCAGGGACGTGATCGCGCGCGCCGAAGCGCATGGCTTCTCATGGTCGGTGTGGAGCTATGGTGGCGCCTTCGGCATCGTCGATGCCTTCAGCGACGACAAGGCTGAGCCGGATGTGCTGGACACGATCAAGTCACTTCACTGAGGCGATTTGGATTTAGCCAAGGTCGATCTACAGGATTTCGGGGCGCATCCCAAAACGCACCGGCAGAATGCTGAAGCCGAGGCCGCCGGAGACGATCAACCAGCCGATCAACCGCAGGAACCCACATCTGGTTGTCATGGCTCGCCGGCAAGCCGACCAGGACGAGGAGAGTTTGCGCAAACGTAGCGGCGCGTTGGAAAATTACTCTTCCTGGAACAGGTTGATCTGCCGCTGCGCCAGGTCCTTCGGCGCGTCGAGGCCGAGATGGCGCCAGGCATTGGCCGTCAGCATCCGGCCGCGCGGCGTGCGCTGGATGAAACCCTGCTGGATGAGATAGGGCTCGATGATGTCCTCGATGGCGTCGCGCGGCTCGGACAGGCCGGCGGCGATCGTTTCGATGCCGACCGGCCCGCCGCCGAAATTGCGCGCGATCATCGACAGGTACCGGCGGTCGAGCGCGTCGAGGCCGAGCGCGTCGACCTCCAGCCGGGTAAGCGCCTCGTCGGCGATCTTGCGGTCGACATGGCCGTCGCCGGCGACCGAGGCGAAATCGCGCACGCGGCGCAGCAGCCGGCCGGCGATGCGTGGCGTGCCGCGCGCACGCCGCGCGATCTCCAGTGCGCCATCATCGCCGAGCGGCATTTGCAGGATGCGCGCGCCGCGCCGCACGATCTGCTCCAACTCCTCGACCGTGTAGAAATTGAGCCGCACCGGAATGCCGAAACGGTCGCGCAGCGGGTTGGTGAGCAGGCCAAGTCGCGTTGTGGCGGCGACCAGGGTGAAGCGGGCGAGATCGATCTTGACCGAGCGCGCCGCCGGCCCCTCGCCGATGATCAGGTCGAGCTGGAAATCCTCCATCGCCGGATAGAGGATTTCCTCCACCGCCGGGCTCAGCCGGTGGATCTCGTCGATGAACAGCACGTCGCCTTCTTCGAGATTGGTCAGCAGTGCCGCGAGGTCGCCGGCCTTGGCGATGACTGGACCAGAGGTCGAGCGGAAATTGACGCCGAGTTCACGCGCCATGATCTGCGCCAGCGTTGTCTTGCCGAGGCCAGGTGGTCCGACGAACAGCACATGGTCGAGCGCCTCGTTGCGGCCCTTGGCGGCCTCGATGAACACTTTGAGATTGGCCCGCACCGCCGCCTGGCCGACGAAATCGTCAAGCGTCTGCGGCCGCAAGGTCTGCTCGGCATCCTCGCCGCGTTTTTCCGGCGCAATCAGGCGGGGCGACAGGCTCATAACGCCTTCCTTGCACACGGCAAGGAGCTGAACAAGCGACTCACCGTGCCAGTTCCTTCAACCCGAAACGGATCAGCTTCGGCGCATCCGCGTCCCCGCCCGCCGTCTTCAGCGCCGCTGCCACCGCATTGGCGGCGGTGTCGCGCGAATAGCCGAGATTGACCAGTGCCGAGACCGCGTCGGTGATCGGCGCGGATGCCACGCCGTCGCCGAGTTCCTGCTTCAGGCCGATGGTGCCCGAGGCCGAACCGGCATAGGCCGGCGCCTTGTTCTTCAATTCGGTGACGATGCGCTCGGCCACCTTCTTGCCGACGCCGGGTGCGCGCGAAACCATGGCGATGTCACGCAGCGCAATGGCATTGGCGAGATCTGCCGGCGCCAGCGTCGATAGGATAGCCAGCGCCACCTTGGCGCCGACGCCCGGCACATTGTTCATCAAGAGCCGGAACCACTCGCGCTCGAGCTGCGACTGGAAGCCGTAGAGCCGCAGCATGTCCTCGCGCACATAGGTCTCGATGAACAGCATGATCGCTTCGCCGAGCGAAGGCAGCGCCGCCAGCGTACGCGCCGAGCAATAGGCGACATAGCCGACGCCATGGATGTCGACGAGGCAATGATCCTCGTCGATCCCATCCAGCGTGCCCTTGAGCTTGCCGATCATTGGATGCAGCCCTCGTTAAGGGTGGGTATCGGGCGTAATGAGCTCGACATCTGGAAAGTACTTTCTGAAACCTACGGGATCGCGAGTAAGAATGGGGTAGCCTCGGATGGCAGCGTGGGCACCTATCAGGAAGTCGGGCATCACTCTCTCTCGAGGTCCGCCCAGCCGCCGGTAGACCGAAAACGCTCTCGACGCCGCAAAGGCCGCTTCGAATGGGAGCCCTTCGCGCCGAAACTCATCTTGGGGCAAGGCATCATCGACATCATCGATGGCCTCATAGCGCATCGAAAACTCGGCGTAGATAATCTGATTGATGACCAGGCTGCCCTTCTCAAGGGCAGCCGCCATTTTTGACCGCGACCATTTCGACCAGACGGGATCGCGAACGGCGATATCAATAAGCACATTGGTGTCGACAAGTGTCGCCAAGATCAGCGATCCCGAGTCAAAGCCATGACATCGTCAGCATTCATTGTCTGATCGCCGCTGCCTTCAAGCCGATCAAGCGCAGCGAGAAAACGATCGAGTCTTTCGCGATCGGCAAGCCGTCCCCTGTCGTGCTTCGGCGTGATCGTGATCTTGCCCCCCTCAATGCCAAAGATGACTTCGCTGTTGGCGCCAATCCCGAATGTCTCCCGCAGATCCCGTGGAATTGTCACTTGGCCTTTGCTCGTCACGCGCATGGAACATACCTTTCTTACAAGTAAGAAATATTCCAACTATGCGAACAAGTCAAGAACATCTCTATCCAGCAGGCGCCATCCTGTAAGCCACGCTCTGCCGGTGATGCGCGTGGCAGATGGCGATGGCCAGCGCATCGGCGGCATGTTCGGTATCGAAAGTGGCTTTCGGCAACAGCACCTTCACCATCATGTGGATCTGCTTCTTGTCGCCATGGCCGACGCCGATCACCGCCTTCTTGACGGCGTTGGGCGCATATTCGGCAACGACGAGGCCCGCACGCGCCGGCACCAGCATGGCAATGCCGCGCGCCTGGCCGAGCTTCAGCGTCGCCACGGCGTCCTTGTTGACGAAGGTCTGTTCGACGGCCGCCTCGTGCGGCATGGCGGTGTGTAGGATCTCGGCGAGCCCGTCATGCAATTGGCACAGCCGCGTCGCCAGAGCCGCCTTGTCGTCGGACTTCACGGTGCCGGAAGCAATGAAGCGCAGCGAATTGCCAAGGCTTTCGACGATGCCCCAGCCGGTGCGCCGAAGCCCCGGATCGATACCGATGATGCGAATCGCTTCCCCCATCCGTCCAGTCTACCTCCGATGGACAGCGATGCCAGCGAAATGTGAACAAACCGGAAACAGAGAAGTACCCGAGGTCTATCCTCTGGCGAAAGCCGTGTTGAGCAGGCTGATCTGGTCGGAAACCGGATTGAGGCGGCGAGCCATCGGCTGCATGTCGGCCAACGCGCCGGAGCCATAGATCTCCTCGTCCATGCGGCGGACCAGTGCCTGCAGGCGCAGCGAGCGGGTGACGAGGTCGAGGAAATCCTCGGGCAGTTCGGCCCAGCCGGCGGCTTCGTCATGGGCGGAAGCGGTATCGAGGCGCACCTTGGACTTTTCAGACGCGACCTGATCGCGGGTCATCTCGCCGGAGTTGGCGGCGCGCTGCAAAAGCAGCCAGGACGCAACCTGCATAAGCCTGGTGGTCAGCCGCATCGATTCGGCCGCATAGAGCGTGGCCGCCAGCCTGGACAGCTTCTTCGCCTCGGCGCGGCCCTTGCCATCGAGATATTCGGCCGCCTGTTCGACCAGGCCCATACCTTCCTGGTAAAGCGGCTTGAAGGATTGCGAGAAAACCCGGCGTTCCGCCAGCTTGACGGTTTTCGCACTGCCCTTCGAAAGCTCGTTCATCGATACGTCCCTGCACTTGCAACCGGCCGATTCGGCTCCCTGCCGATACACCCGGAAACCCGTCTGACTGAAGCTTGAAAATGCGCTTCGTCACCGGTGAAGGCAAGCACATGTTTAACAGAAGGTTAATGGGCGAGCCGATGTCGGGCGCCCCATCTGACATTCGGGCAAAAGGAAAAATGCGAACAAAAAAAGAGCCGCGGATAAGGCGGCTCTCAGGAGTTTAACAGGGAGGCGTCAAACAAAGTGGCTCCAACCACTCGGTAAGAATCCAGATCACTGGATGAACATAGTAAACACCTGTAAAGCTTAATGAAGCCTTAACAGCGCATATGTTTTTTGACCGAACGCCGCCGTCCTGTGCCGTAACAGCACAGCACGAACCTCACACTCAGTTCAGGCCGTCTTTCAGACGGCCGGCACAGCTTTATCTTGCCTCATGCTCAGTTCAGGCGGTCTTCCAGACCGCCGGCAAGGCGATGAAGGCAAACAGCAGCAGGGCTGCGTAGAAGCCCATCGAAGAGGCCGCCACCAGCGGTTCGATCGCGGCATTGCCGGCAAGCAGGAAAAAGAGGCCGATCAGCAGGCCGATGCCGCTGATTGCAGTCAGCCAGAAATGAACGGTGGCGAGCGTCTTTTGCCCGATTGCCGGAAACAGATGGTAGAAGAAGGCGAAGACCGCCGACATCAGCCACCCGGCCACCATCGTGTGGGCATGGGTCGGCATCTGGCCGTGATCCTGGCTGATCGCCATGTACAGGCCGAGCGCCATGCCGCACAGCGCATAGATGATGGCCAACGTGAAGAAATTCCGTGCTACCCCTTGCATAATGGTCCCCCGAATTGCCTTTCCCGTCTGCGGGAATGGGTTGATGGTCAGGCGATCGTTGTCGCCACCGGGCTCCCGGCGTCGGCGCACTAGCATCGGCAATGTTTCCGGACGATGTCGCGCCAACCCCTCCCGACATTTCGTACATTAGCAGAAAATCAGATTGCGCAATTACTATCTCAGCCGCTTCGTTCATTGGCAGGGCGCTGAAACAGAGCCGCGTTTTTCGCGACATCGTTTCGAAACAGGCGCCGGGCTAAACGCCCGCTCCTCTGACGGCCGGCGCAAATCAGCGCCGCCGCAAATCCGACCGGAACACGCAGGAGCAACCCATGGACTGGTACTCGATCGTTAAATTCCTCCACGTCATCACGGCCATTCTGTGGGTCGGTGGCGGCTTCGTGCTGTTCCTGCTCGGCATGCTTGCCGAGCGGGCGGGCAACATCGAGGACAAGCTGCAGGCGATGCGCGCCAGCGGCCAACTGGGCGGCAAGTTCTTTGCGCCGATGTCGATGCTGACGCTGATCTTCGGCCTCATGATGTGCGGTTTCTGGGTCGGCTTCTCCGATCTGTGGGTACTGATCGGCCTTGCCGGCTACGCCACGACCTTTTCGATCGGCATGTTCATCTTCAAGCCGACCGGCGAGCGCATGGGGGCGATGATCGCCAAGGAGGGCGTCACACCGGCTGTTCTTGCCATCGGTGAGCGCATGATGAGCGCGGCACGCTTCGACTATGCGGTAATGCTGGTGATCATTGCCGACATGGTGCTTAAGCCGACCGCGCATGACATCGGCATCCTCGCCGGCATGATCCTGGTTGTCTTGGTGGGCGCGGCACTGGCCTTTGGCGGCAACCGTCGCCTCGTGCCGAGCGCCGCCTGACCCTCGGTGAAGGCGGCCGCGCGGCCGCCTTTCTACATCAAGCCAACAATGCCGTCCCACAGCAGCTTCAGCGCCACGACCGCGACGGTTGCATAGGTGAAGGGATAGAAGATTTCCGGGCGCATCCGCCGCACCAGCCACGCCCCGGCGATGGTCGACAGCGGCGCCAGCGGCATCAGCACCGCCGACGCCGTCAGATTGGCGGTGTCGAACTGCCCGAGCGCGAAATAGGGCACCAGCTTCAGCGCATTGGTGGCGGCAAAGAAGATCGCCGCCGTGCCCGACAGCACCTTGGGATCGAGCCGGATCGGCAAGGCATAGACCTGGAAGGGCGGGCCGCCGACATGGGCAACGAAGCTGGTGAAGCCGGCGACCGCGCCCCAGACGGCGGCGGCCACACGGTTGGGCGCGACCGCGTGGTCGGCCCCGTGGCGAAACTGCAGATAGAGCCAGCGCAGCACGAAGATGATGGCGACGGCACCGACAATCAGCCGCACCGCCCCTTCGGTGACCAGTGCCGCCGTAAGCCAGCCAAGGCCAATGCCGATGACGGCGCCCGGCATCATGTCGACCAGCATCTTCCGGTCATAGACACCCCACCATGTCCAAACCGAGACGATGTCCATCAGGCACAGGATCGGCAGCAGGATAGCGGCGGCCTGTACCGGCGGCATGGTCAGCGCCATCAGCGGCACGCCGACGAAGCCAACGGCGCCGCCAAACCCGCCCTTGGACAGGCCGACCAGAATGACCGCCGGAATGGCAGCCGCGTAGAACCACGGATCGAGAAGCAGGCCTGACATGGGAGGGGACTGGTCCGGAGGGAAAGCGTGTCGGTGCTTGAATAACCCAGAATCCCGGGCGGAGCGACAGCAAATATGAACGTGGCTCCTGCGCGCCGCCAATGGCAGGCGCTGCCTATCAGCGGGCCGAGACCAGCAGGAACACTGGCCGCTCGAGATCCTTCGATTCAGGCTTCCGAAAGCCGGCCGGGGTTAGTCCGGTTCAGGATGCCTGCAAGACCTTTGCCCTGACCCGAGACGCGGTTGCATCGAGCGGCGGCGGCCGCCGCCGGATCGGCTGCGCCTTGATGATGGCGGTGCTGGTCTCGGCCTTGTCGGCGATGCGGTCCAAAATCCCGTCAAGATCGCCGATCGAACGCACGAACAGACGGGCGACGAAACAGTCATCGCCCGTCACCTTGTCGCATTCGCCGAATTCGGGGATCTCCTCGATCAGCTTCTGGACGATGTGCAGCTTGCCCGGCAGAGGCCGGATGCGCACGATCGCCTGCAACGTATAGCCGAGCGCCAGCGGGTCGATCTCGACAGTGAATGCCCGGATGACGCCGCGCTCCTCGAGCCGCCGAAGCCGCTCCGAAACGCTTGGCGAGGACAGCCCGACCTGGGCGGCCAGCTCCTTTAGCGACGTCCGCGCATCCTTGACCAGGATTTCAAGGAGATTTCGGTCGAGATCGTCCAGCATTTTACATTTCCCGCTGATTTGGAGCCATAGCCTAATATAATTAGGCGTCCAACCCATACCTCCTTTCTCATTCGATAGAAAGCCGCGTTACGGCATGAGATTATAATGGCTTAACCGGTACGGAGGTTTGTTATGAACGATACAGTGCGTGGCACGGTCGAAATGTCGGCCGCGATGGCGATCCTGGGAACGATCGGATGGTTCGTCATCCTGTCCGGCCAGCCTATCATGGATGTGGTGTTCTGGCGCTGCGCGTTCGGCGCGCTGACGCTGCTCATCATCTGCACCGCCCTGGGCTTGCTGCGCAACAGGCTGTCGCCGCGCATCATCGGCATCGCCGTGCTCGGCGGGGTCGCCATCGTCGTCAACTGGCTTTTGCTGTTCAGCGCTTTCTCCCGTGCGTCGATCTCGATCGCCACGGCTGTCTACAACACGCAGCCCTTCATGCTGGTCGGCTTCGGCGCGCTCTTCTTCGGCGAGCGGCTGACCCTGACCAAGCTGACCTGGCTGGCCATCGCCTTCGCCGGCATGGTGCTGATCGTACAGTCGGCCCCCGACGCCGGCGCCAATGCCGGCATGCCCGGCACGGACTATTTTACCGGCATCGTCATGGCGTTGGGCGCGGCTTTCTTCTGGGCCGTTGCCGCCATCGTCACCAAGAAGCTCAAGGGCACGCCGCCGCACCTGATCGCACTGATCCAGGTCTGCGTCGGCGTCCTCATGCTGGCGCCGTTCGCCAATTTTTCGCAGCTTCCGGCCGATGCGTGGAGCTGGACCATGCTGGCGACGCTCGGCATCGTCCACACCGGCCTGATGTACATTTTGATGTATGGCGCCATCCAGAAGCTGCCGACGCATCTGCAGGGGTCGCTGTCCTTCATCTACCCGGTGGTCGCCATCCTGGTCGATGTCGTCGCCTTCGGCCATCGGCTGCATCTGAGCCAGGTCGTCGGCGCCACCGCCATCCTGATCGCCGCCGCCGGCATGAATCTCGGCTGGACGCTGTGGAGGTCGAAAACGCCCGTCGCAAGCCCACACCCGATCAAGTAAAGCGGTCCGCCGGCGTCCGGCGGGCCAATATCGCGATCCCGGCTGCCCGCCTGTTCAAAGCGGGCACTTTGCTCTATGCCGCAATCCAACCATCTTCGCCCGGCATAGGCGAAACGCGGGACCCGAAGAACCATGAATGACGCAACGCCCCCCAACCGCTGTCGCATAGTGCTGATCGCGCCGCCCGGCGTGCCGGCGGCCCGTATCGCCGCCGCATTCGAAGGCGGCGACGTCGCTTCGCTGATCCTTCCCGAAAACGGCATGGATGAGGCCTCCTTCCAGGCTTTCGCCGAACAGATCGTGCCGGCAGCGCAAGCCGCCGGCGCGGCCGTTATTATCGCCGGCGACACCCGCATAGCCGGCCGCGTCCAGGCCGACGGCATCCATGTCGAGGTCTCCAAGGCCGAGCTGGCCGAGACGATCGAGCATTTCCAGGCAAGGATGATGGTCGGCACCGGCGGCGCCAAAACGCGTGACGACGCGCTCGAACTCGGCGAGACGCGGCCCGACTACATCTTCTTCGGCCGCTTCGGTTACGACAACAAGCCAGAACCGCACCCGCGCAACCTGTCGCTCGGCAGATGGTGGGCGGATATGATCCAGATCCCGTGCATCGTCATGGCCGGATCCGACATCGCCTCGGTCGAAGCGGTAGGCGCCACGGGTGCCGAATTCGTGGCGCTGTCGAGCGCCGTGTTCGCCGACGGCACCGATCCCAAGACAGCGGTCGCCAGCGCCAACGCGCTGCTCGACGAGACCGCGCCGCGCTTCGAGGACTGACGTGCCCTCGGTGAGGCATCCCCTCCAGGCTCTGCTTGCGGCGCTGATGGTCCAGGCAGCGGCCGCGGAGACCATCCCGCGGCCCAAGCCGGAAATCGGCATTCACACCGACAAGCCGATCGACAAGCCGCTGCCGCAGCCCGCCACCACGGCCGAGCCCGCGCCGCTGCCGTCGGCCGACACCATCAACCCTGACCGCTTCGGCGCAAAACCCGCCGACGCGGCCTATGGCGCCTTCCAGCGCGGGCTCTACAAGACAGCCTACAATCTGGCGCTGGTCCGGGCGCAAAACGGCGATCCGGCGGCGCAGACGCTCGTCGCGGAGATCCTGTCGCGCGGGCTTGGTGTGCCGCTCAATTCGGCTGAGGCGGCGAAATGGTACGCGCTGGCCGCCGAGCAGGGTGTGCCGGAGGCGCAGTTCCAGTACGCCCTGATGCTGCTTGACGGCCGCTACGTGAAGAAGGACGAAAAGGAAGCCTATGCGTTGATGCAGGCCGCCGCCGAAGCCGGCAACCGGCTGGCGCAATTCAATTTCGCGCAGATGCTGGTTCAGCAGGACCCCGGCGACGCCGGCATCGCGAAGGCGGTCTCCTACTATGAGCGCGCCGCCGCGACGGGCCTTGCCGACGCGCAGTATGCGATGTCGCAGATCTACGCCAATGGAGTCGGCGGCAGGCCGCGTGACGATGCGCAGGCAAGGCGACTGCTGGCGCAGGCGGCACGACAGAACTACGACACCGCGCAGATCGACCTCGCCGCCTGGATGATCGAAGGCCGCGGCGGTGCGCGCGACCTGAAATCCGCCTTCGGCTGGACGAAACAGGCGGCGGAAGGCGGCAATGTCGCCGCCGAGAACCGCCTGGCAAAACTCTATATGCAAGGCATCGGCACCGATCCGGACCTTGTCCTCGCTGGCGCTTGGTACATCGTTGCCCGCCGCGCCGGCCTCATCGATCCGCAGATGGACGACTTCCTGCAAGGGTTGAGCGACGACGAGACCAAGCAGGCATTGCAGAAGGCGAACCGCCTGCCGTAACCGCCTCTCCGGTTCGTCGCCGACTTGGCGCTCCCTTGCCTCTTCTGACGATTTGTGGTCTTGGGGGCCCGAAATCGCTTTCCCAGCGAACACCCCATACCAACAGCCAGGCCGTTGGTATCATTCCGGATCACCTCATCATGGCCAAGATCAATGGCAACGAAATCCGTCCCGGCTATGTCATCGAGCATGATGGCGGCCTTTGGGTGGCGGTCAGGACCAACACCGTCAAGCCCGGCAAGGGCGGCGCCTACAACCAGGTCGAACTGAAGAACCTCATCAACGGCACCAAGCTCAACGAGCGCTTCCGCTCGGCCGAGACGGTCGAACAGATCCGGCTCGACCTGAAGGATTTTTCCTTTCTCTACGCGCAGGAAGACGCGCTGGTGTTCATGGACACCCAGAGCTACGAGCAGCTCGAATTGAACAAGGACTTCGTCGGCGATCGCGCCGCCTTCCTGCAGGACGGCATGATGGTGACGGTTCAGCTCTACGAAGAGAGGCCGATCGGCATTTCGCTGCCCGACTATGTGACGCTGACCATCACCGAGGCCGACCCGGTGGTGAAGGGTCAGACGGCGGCTTCGTCCTACAAGCCCGCGATCCTGGAAAACGGCATCCGCGTGCTGGTGCCGCCATTCATCGGCGCCGGCGAGCGCATCATCGTCGACACCAACGAAATCACTTACGTGCGCCGCGCGGACTGACACGCAGCAGCAGGAAGAACCACTATGGCACGCTCAGCCCTCCTTAACGTCATGGTCCAGGCAGCAATGAAAGCCGGCCGCTCGCTATCGCGCGACTTCGGCGAGGTGCAGAACCTGCAGGTCTCGATGAAAGGCCCCGGCGATTACGTCAGCCAAGCCGATCGCAAGGCCGAGGACATCCTCTTTGCCGAGCTGTCCAAGGCACGGCCGGGCTATTCGTTCCTGATGGAAGAGCGCGGCGCGGTCGAGGGTGACGACGGCCAGCATCGCTGGATCGTCGATCCGCTCGACGGCACCACCAATTTCCTGCACGGCATCCCGCTCTTTGCCGTTTCGATCGCGTTGGAACGCCAGGGGCAGATCGTTGCCGGCGTCATCTACAACCCGGCGATGGACGAGCTCTACACCTGCGAACGCGGCGGCGGCGCCTTCATGAACGACCGCCGCTTGCGCGTCGCCGGACGCATCAAACTGGTCGACACGGTGATCGGCTGCGGCATGCCGCATCTCGGCCGTGGTCATCACGGCAATTTCCTCGTCGAGCTGCGCAATGTCATGGCCGAAGTCTCCGGCGTCCGCCGCATGGGCTCCGCATCGCTCGATCTTGCCTATATCGCCGCCGGCCGCATGGACGGGTTCTGGGAAACGGGCCTGTCCCCCTGGGATATCGCCGCCGGGCTGCTTTTGATCCGCGAGGCGGGCGGCTTCGTCTCCGACATGGATGGCGGCCAGGACATGCTCGACAACGGCTCGGTTGTCGCCGGCAACGAGATCATCCAGCGAGCCCTGCTGAAGGCCGTGAAGAAGCCGCTCTCCTCTCGTTGACAGGCAGCCGCGTTGAAGGCATGCCGCGCTGAAGCGCCGCAGTCGTAAATCCGCAAACAAGACTTGAAATACTGCCCGGCGAGCGTCCAAATTGGAGCGCTCGGCGCAGGAAACCCGGCAGTGAACGACATCAATCCCACCCCCGACATCCCATTCATCGGACGCTGGCACTATTCGCGCGCCGAGATGATCGCTGACGGCATCGTCCACGCGGTCGGTATCGTGCTGGCGATATCGGTCGGTTCGGCATTGCTGGCGCTGTCGGCCTTTCGTGTCGGGCCGGGCGAATACATTGCCGCCGCCTTCTATGTGGTCTCGCTGCTTACCGTGCTGTCGGTGTCGATGACTTACAATCTGTGGCCAGTGTCGTCGCCGGCGAAATGGGTCTTGCGGCGTTTCGATCACGCCGCGATCTATCTGCTGATCGCCGCGACCTACACGCCTTTCCTGGCCCAGCTCGAAGGCTCGCCGTTGGCGCGCTGGATGATAGTCCTGGTCTGGACCGCGGCGGTGCTGGGCATTGCCGTCAAGGTGTTTTTTCCCGGCCGTTTCGACCGGCTGGCCATCGGCTTCTATCTCGCCATCGGCTGGAGCGGCATCATCCTGGTCAAGCCGCTTGTCCAGACGCTGCCGACGACGTCGATCGCCCTCATCGTCGCCGGCGGCATCGTCTACTCCTGCGGCGTCGTCTTCTTCGCCTGGAAGGGGCTGCGTTTCCACAATGCGCTGTGGCACGGTTTCGTCGTCACCGGCGCCGGCCTGCATCTGGCCGCCATGGTCGACTGTCTGGTCATCAATCGGCTCTGACACAGCCGTCGACGCGGCAATCTTGCCAAGCGCCATTCAATTTGGTCACAATTCCGTTTAGAGTCGCGGTTTACGTGATCGGCGGCGGCATCGGAAACGGGGCACGGATGGCTTTTCTCAAATCCTTCGGCATGGGCAGACGCTCTGACGTCCTGATCTACGACCCGCACAAACTCTCAAGCCCGCAGGTCTTCCTGCTGACCATGATGATCTTCCTGGTCATCGTCGCCTTCATCGCAGCCATCCTGACCCGGCAGATCTCGACCGCCTTTGGCAGCAATCCCGGCCTCAACGGGCTGATCGTGGGCGTGCTGGTGGTCGGCATCCTCTTGGCCTTCGCCCAAGTCGGACGGCTGTTTCGCGAAGTTCGGTGGGTCAACTCCTTCCGGGCCGGCTCTGAGACCACCGAACCGGTGCTGCTGGCGCCAATGAAGGCGATGATCGGCCGCTCCTCGGCGACGGCTTTCTCGACCAGTTCGATGCGCACCATGCTCGATTCCATCGCCACACGCCTCGACGAAAGCCGCGACACCTCGCGCTACCTCGTCGGCCTGCTGGTGTTCCTCGGCCTGCTCGGCACCTTCTGGGGCCTTTTGAACACCATCGGCTCGATCCGCGAGACGATTGAATCGCTCGATCCGGGCACGGGTGACGCCGCGGCGGTGCTCGATTCGCTGAAGCAAGGGCTGTCCGCGCCGCTGGCCGGCATGGGCACGGCCTTCTCGTCCTCGCTGTTCGGCCTGTCCGGCTCCCTGGTGCTCGGCTTCCTCGACCTGCAGGCCGGCCGTGCCCAGACGCGCTTCTACACCGAACTGGAAAACTGGCTGTCCTCGGTTACGGACCTGTCGTCCGACATCGTCGTCGCCGACCCGGCCAAGACCGAATCCTCGGACGAGATCCGGGTCCTGTCGGAAAGACTGCGCAGCATGCAGGAGAATGGCGGCGGCTCAAATCCGCGCGTCGCCACCGCCATGGCCAATCTCGCCGACGGCATTTCCGGCCTGGTCAAGAACATGCGCTCGGAACAGCAGATCATGCGCGACTGGGTCGAGGCCCAGTCCGACGAGCAGAAGGCGATGCGCAACACGCTGGAAAAGATCGCCGACGCCCTGAAGAAGCCAGGGGTGCATTGACGTGGCACTTGCCAGGGGCCGGCGCACCGATCGCCGCATCGACTATTGGCCGGGCTTCGTCGACGCGCTGTCGACGCTGCTGCTGGCCATCATGTTCCTGCTCACCGTCTTCGTTCTGGCGCAGTTCCTGCTCGGCCGCGAACTCTCAGGCAAGGATACGGCGCTCACGCGCCTCAACTCGCAGATCAACGAATTGACCCAGCTTCTGGCGCTGGAGCGCTCGTCAACGCAGGACAAGGATGACTCGCTGGCCAATCTGCAGGCGTCGCTGTCGGCGGCTGAAGCGGAAAAGAGCCGGCTCGAACAATTGCTGGCGCAAGGTGCGGGTGCCGGCGACGCCGCCAACCAGCGCGCCGCGGCGCTGGGCGGCGAACTGGACAACCAGCGCCAGATCAGTCAGCAGGCGCTGAGCCAGGTCGAGATCCTCAACCAGCAGATCGCGGCTTTGCGCAAGCAGATCGGCGCGCTCGAGGATGCGCTCAACGTCTCCGAAACCCGTGACCGCGATTCCAACACCAAGATAGCCGATCTCGGCCGCCGCCTGAACGTCGCACTGGCGCAGCGCGTGCAGGAATTGAACCGCTACCGCTCCGATTTCTTCGGCCGTTTGCGCGAAATCCTCGCCGACCGCGAGAACATCCGCATCGTCGGCGACCGCTTCGTCTTCCAGTCGGAAGTGTTGTTCCCGACCGGCTCCGAGGTAATCAACGATGCCGGCAAGGTCGAGATGAAGAAGCTCGCCGACGCCATCATCGAGCTGCAGAAGGAAATCCCTCCCGAGATCAACTGGGTGCTGCGCGTCGACGGCCATACCGACAACAAGCCGCTTTCCGGCACCGGCCGCTACCGCGACAACTGGGAGCTGTCGACGGCGCGTTCGACCTCGGTGGTAAAATTCCTGATCGAGAATGGCGTGCCGGCCAACCGGCTCGTCGCCGCCGGTTTCGGCGAGTTCCAGCCGCTCGATCCCGCCGACACCGAAGAGGCGCGCAACAAGAACCGGCGCATTGAACTGAAGCTCACCGAACGTTGATCCATCATCACGGCGGCAACTACCCGAACGGCTGAGGCCACAGCGCCTGAAACGGTCCAAGAGGAAGGGGCCGCCTGATGCCCTCGGGGGCCAATCCCGCGGGCTTTTTTACCAGCCCAGCTTCCTACCAGCCAAACCAGACCGCGATCAGGGCAACTACCGCCGGCACGGTCTGGATGAACAGGATCTTGCGGCCGACCGTTGCCGCGCCATAGAGGCCGGCAATGGTTACGCACAACAGGAAGAAAACCTTGACCTGGAGACCGGCCGCACCGAGGTAAAGTCCCCAGATCAGGCCGGCTGCGAGGAAACCATTGTAGAGCCCCTGATTGGCGGCGAGCACCTTGGAGGCGCTGGCGAATTCGGGTGTCAGATTGAAAACCTTGCGTCCGCGCGGCGTGTCCCACAGCACCATTTCGAGGTAGACGATGTAGACATGGATCAAGGCCACCAGTCCCACCAGGATGTTGCCGATCATGTTGTTCCCACTCAATTGTTGCCGGCAGCATTTCACGCATGACCGCACCCGCGCAAGATGCGTCCCCCGTACAGTGCCTGAGGGTTGCAAACGTCTTTGCGTTGGTATCTTTTCGCGCCGTCCTCAATCACGGAAGTCGCCATGTCCTTTCAGAAACTCGATGATCTCGGCCACAAGCTCGAAGCGCTCGAGCATGCGCTGGCCATCCTCGGTGCCGACGAGGCCACCCACATGGCTGTCGGCGGTGGTGAGAAGCGCGCCGAGGCGATGTCGGCACTGGCCGGCATGTATCACACCAGGGCAACGGCGCCAGAGATAGCGGACTGGATCGCCGCGGCCGAAGGCGAGGCGCTTGGTGAGGAGCAACGTGCCGCTGTCGCGGAATTGCGGCGGCAATACACCAATCTGACCTGCCTGCCGGTCGAATTCGTCGAACGCCAGACGACCGCGCGCATGCGTTGCGAGCAGCTGTGGCGCGACTTGCGCGCCAAGAACGACTGGGCGGGCTTCCAGCCGGCGCTGGAGGGCGTGGTGACGCTGGTGCGCGAGGAGGCGGCGCTGCGTGCCGACGTGCTCGGCCTCGCCCCCTATGACGCGCTGATGGAGCAATACGATCCCGGCAACCGCACCGCCGACATCACGCCTGTGTTCGCCGATCTGAAGGCTTTCCTGAAAAGCTTTGTGCCGGAGGCGCTGGCGATCCAGGAAACGCGGCTGCGTAAGCGCCCGTTGAAGCCGCTGTCGGGCACCTATGCGATCGACCGGCAGCGCGAGCTCGGCCTCGCCATGATGGCGGCGGTCGGCTTCGACCTGACACACGGGTCGCTATCGGTGTCGCACCATCCTTTCTGCGGCGGCGTGCCGAGCGACGTGCGCATCACCACCCGCTACAAGACGTCTGATTTCCTGTCGGCGCTGATGGGCGTGCTGCACGAGACCGGCCATGCGCTCTACGAACAGAACCTGCCGAAGGCATGGTCGCACTGGCCGCTCGGCAAGGCGCGCGGCATGGCCGTGCATGAAAGCCAGAGCCTGTTCGTCGAAAAGCAGCTCGGCCGCAACCCGGCCTTCTGGCGCTGGGCGCTGCCGGTGATCGAAAAGCATCTCGGCGAAGCCTGGTCGCTCGACGATATCCTGCCGCATGTGCATCGCGTCGAGCGCGGCCTGATCCGTGTCGATGCCGACGAGGTGACCTATCCCCTGCATGTCATCCTGCGCTACGAACTGGAACAGGACCTCGTCTCGGGCCGGCTGGAGGTGGCCGACCTGCCCGAAGCCTGGGACGCCAAGATGCGCGACTATCTTGGTCTCTCCACCATCGACAACCCCGCCGACGGGCCTATGCAGGACGTGCATTGGCCGGGCGCCGCCTTCGGCTACTTCCCCTCCTATACGCTGGGCGCGATGATGGCGGCGCAGCAATGGGCGGCGCTGACGCGGGAACATCCTTTAGCCGACGAGGATCTTGCCAAAGGTAATTTCGAGGCGATCAACGACTGGCGCCGCCAAAAAATCTGGTCGCAGGGATCATGCTGGTCGACGCCGGACCTGCTCGAACGCGCCACCGGCGAAAAGCTCAACGCCACCTATTTCGTGAACCATCTGAAGCAGCGCTATGGAGCCGCGTAGGGCGGCCGCCACTTCAAGATTGCAGACAGCTTGAACTACTCCGCCGCCCCCTTGAAGGCGCTGGCGCCGGTTTCGAACTGCAGCTTGGCCAAGCGCGCATAAATGCCGCCCTTGGCGACCAGGCTCTGATGCGTGCCTTCCTCGACGATCGAGCCACCATCCATGACCAGGATCCTGTCGGCCTTCAACACGGTTGCCAGCCGGTGGGCGATGACGATGGTGGTGCGGCCCTGCATCAGGCGCTCCAGCGCCATCTGCACCAGCGTCTCGCTTTCGGCGTCTAGCGCCGAGGTGGCTTCGTCGAGCAGCAGGATCGGCGCGTCGCGCAGGATGGCGCGGGCGATCGCCACCCGCTGGCGCTGGCCGCCGGACAGCGTCACGCCGCGTTCGCCGACCTGGCTGTCATAGCCTTTTTCCAGCCTGAGGATGAATTCGTCGGCCAGCGCGTCCTTCGCCGCCGTGTCGATCTCGGCCTTGTTGGCGCCCGGCCGGCCGAAGCCGATATTGTCGCGCGCGGTGGCGGCGAAGATGGTGACGTCCTGCGGCACGATGGCGATGCGCTGGCGGACCGAAACGGGATCGGCCTCGCGCACGTCGATGCCATCGATCAGGATCTTGCCTGTTTCGGGATCGTAGAAGCGCAGGATCAGCGAAAACACCGTGCTCTTGCCGGCCCCTGACGGCCCAACGATCGCCACCGTTTCCCCGGGCATGACCTGAAAGCTCAAACCGTGCACGGCGGCGCGGTCGGGCCGTGCCGGGTAGGAGAAGGAGACATTGTCGAAGACTATCTCGCCTTTTGCGACCGCGGGCAGTGACTTCGGATCTGCCGGAGCATGGATCGCCGGTTTCTCGGCCAGGATCTCGGTCAGCCGTTCGGCGGCACCCGCCGCTTGCGCAAGCTCGCCCCACACCTCCGACAGCGCGCCCAGCGCGCCGGCGGCGAACACCGAATAGAGCAGGAACTGACCGAGCGTGCCCGGCGTTATCGAGCCTTCGAGCACGTCGCGCGAGCCGAACCACAGCACCGCCACGACCGACGAGAAGATGGTGAAAATGGCAAAGAAAGTGAGGAAGGAGCGCGCGAAGATCGAGGCGCGCGCCGCCTCGAAAGCGGCTTCCACCGCGGCGGAGAAATGGCCGGTGACCAGCTTCTCGTTGGTGAAGGCCTGCAGCGTGCGCACCGCGCCGATCTGTTCGCTCGCATAGGCTGTGGCATCGGCCAGCGTATCCTGCGCCTGTCGGGACTTGCGTCGCACCGAACGGCCGAAGGCGACCAGCGGCAGCACGATGACGGGAATGACGGCAATGACGAGGCCGGACAGTTTCGGGCTGGTGATTACCATCATCCCCACCGCGCCGAGGCCAAGGATGACGTTGCGCAGCGCGACCGAGGCCGTCGCCCCGACCGCCGACTTGACCTGCGTCGTGTCGGCGGCGAGCCGCGACACGATCTCGCCCGACTGGGCGGTATCGAAGAAGGAAGGGGACAGCGTCGTCACATGAGCAAAGACATCACGGCGGATGTCGGCGACGACGCGTTCGCCGAGCGTGATGACGAAATAGTAGCGGCCGGCCGATGCCGCCGCCAGCAGCGCGGCCATCGCCACCAGCGCGGCGAAATATTCGGCGATGAAAATGGTGTTGGCCGACGAGAATCCATGATCAATCATGCGCCGTACCGCCAGCGGCAGTGCCAGGGTCGTTGTCGCGGCGATGACCAGTGAGATGATGGCGCCGATGACCAGCGTGCGATAGTGCGTGATGTACGGAAACAGGCGCCCGAGCGGCTTGAGCGAGCGCCGGCGCTCGTCTGCGCTGCTGATTTGCGCCATCCCAGTGTTTCCTCTAGCCGCCCTTGAGGCATGCGCTTCAATATGCGCTTGCCGCGGCCTTGTGATTCAATTCCGGCTGATGTATAGGCTCGCCGACCGTTTTAGAAGCCGTGGCTCCTCAATAGCTGCGGCTTCGAGTTTTAAAAAGGGGCGCATCGACGCAGGCTTATGCCCGTCAGCAGCGCCGGCAAGCCAGGAACCGAACCATGAAGACCGACATTCATCCCGATTACCACACCATCAAGGTCGTCATGACCGACGGCACCGAATACACGACCCGTTCGACCTGGGGCAAGGAAGGCGATACGATGAACCTCGATATCGACCCGACCACCCACCCGGCCTGGACCGGCGGCCAGCAGACCTTGCTCGACCGCGGCGGCCGCCTGTCGAAGTTCAAGAAGCGTTTCGAAGGTTTCGGCCTCTAAGGGCGAACACCTATCGCAGATCGAAAACCCGCCCTGGTGGCGGGTTTTTTGTTGACCTCAAATGACCGTGGCGGAACGCAATTGGTGACCGAGGGCAATATGTCTTTTCTCGACGATGAACGATGGTCTGGCCTTCGAGGTGGATACAAGGTTATCTACGATCCACGACCGGCCTTGCGAGCTTTGGCCCTTCGCTACGATGACAGGTCGGTTTGGGACGACCTCTGGAATGAATTGCATCATCAGGGAGATGTCGGAGACGCGTCTTACGCGGCGGTCGTTGAAATCGTTCGCATCTCCGAAGGCCAAGCTCCGGCTTACTGGGGGGCCTATGGTCTGGCCGCAACCATCGAAGAAGCGCGTCTGCTCTACGATCGGAATCCGCCGGTTCCTCGTTGGATCGAACCGCATTACCAGGCAGCGTGGCGAACACTTGTGCATTTGGCATTGCTGGATCTGGCAACTGCCACCGATGATGTGACGGTGAATTGCGCGTTGGCTGTCGTCGCGCTCTATCGGGGCCAGTTCAACCTCGGCCGCATGGCGATGTGCGCAGAGGATGAGCGCGCGGAAATGCTGAGGGACTATTTCGGCCGCTAACGCGAGGCTCTACTCGGCCAGCAACTCCCTGAGCGCCATGCGCTTGTAGGTGGCAACCAGCCTGTCGCCCTCATCTCGCCCGACCGAGATCGCCAGCCGCATGGCGGCTTCACCCATCTGCCAGACCAGCAACGCCGTCGTTTCCAGCGCCACCGGATCGGCCGCCGGTCGCAGCCGTTTCAGCACCGCGGATAGAAATTCCGCATTGGCCCGGCTGTCGGCGAGCTCGAGCTGGCGCAGCGCCTTGTCGGCCTGTGTACCCGACCAGATATCGCGCATCACCGGCTCAGCCAGGAACAGCCGGTAATAGATATCGACCAGCTCCGAAAACGCTTGGCTCAGTCCTTCGGCGTCGCTGACATCAGCCAGTGCGGCTGAGATGCAGGCCTGGCTCTCGGCGGTGTAGCGCTCGGCCAGGGCCCAGATGATCGCCCGCTTATCCGGAAAGAACTGATAGAGCGAACCGATCGACACCCCTGCCCGTTCCGCCACCTCACCCATGCGCATGGCGTCGCTGCCCTGCTCGGCAATCAGCGTCGAAGCGGCGGCCAGCATGCGCCCGACCCGCTCGCGGCTGCGCTGCTGGCTCGGCGCCCGGCGCGGCGAAGCGACCTGCTCCTGAGGGGAAAATCGCGCGGCCGTGTCTTCCATGGCTAACTCCAGTGCCGGAAAAATCGCTTGACTTGGAAAATACGAGGGTTTATCACGTTTTGCAAATGTGAGGATTAGTCACATTTTAATACAGAAGGCATCTGGAGCAACTGACATGATCGCGAAACTTCTTCCCACCCTGATCTTCATTGCCGCAATCGGCTCGGGCGTCGTCAGCGGCGTCTTCTTCGCCTTTTCCAGCTTCGTCATGCCGGGCCTCGCCCGCATGCCCGCCGCTGGCGGCATCGCCGCGATGAATTCGATCAACGTGACGGCCGTGACGCCGCTGTTCATGACCGCCCTGTTCGGCACGGCGCTTATCTGCGTCCTTGTCGCCATCGGCGCTGTGATGGGCTGGAGCCAGCCGGGTTCGCTCTGGCTGGTTGCCGGCAGCCTGGTCTATCTCATCGGCATCGTGGTGGTGACGATGGTCTTCAACGTCCCGCTCAACGATGCACTTGCCGCCGTCGATCCGGCAAGCGCCGGCGGCACAAGCCTGTGGTCGCGATACCTCAATGAATGGGTGATGTGGAACCATGTCCGCACCATCAGCGGCATAGCCGCGCTGGCATCCTTCTGGTTCGCCGCGCGTTGACGGCAATGGGCGGAGCCACCGGTGACCGACCGCGTGGTCTCCGCACCAGAAATTCACGGCGATCGTTTGGGAGATGCGTTTTGAAGGATCAATACTCGAATATGGCCTTCGGCATGGCCATCGGAGTTGGTGTCGGCGCGGCGATCGGCGCCGCTCTGGATGATCTGCCAATCGGCATCGCTATGGGCATTGCCATAGGCGCCGCCTTCGGGGCGTTGCGACGCAAGTGACGGCTGCGCCGGCGATCTTCAGGCCTTTGTTTTTCGATCCGAATGACCGAGATCGCGATCCGGGTCGATGACATCGCGGACCAGTTGCTTGAGCTTGGCCGCGTCCGGAAAGCCTCCATCGCGCTTGCGATCCCAGACCAGCACCTCATTGCAGGAAATGGTGAAGATGCCGCCGGTACCGGGCACCAGCGTCACTTCGCCGAGATCCGCGCCGAAGGTCGACAGCAGCTCCTGCGCCATCCAGCCGGCACGCAGCAGCCACTGGCACTGCGTGCAATAGGTGATGCGGATGGCGGGAAGCGCTTTTTCGCTCATATCAGACTAAGCTCCGCTTATGTCTCAGGCTGAGCTCGCTCATGCCGGGCTGAGTTCCGCTCATGCCGCGCTGAGCTTGGCCATGGTCTCGTCATCGACTTCGAAGTTGGCGTAGACGCTCTGCACGTCGTCGTCATCCTCGAGCGTGGCGACCAGCTTCATCAGCGATTGTGCCCGCTCCTCGTCGACCGGAACATTGTTCTGCGGCCGCCAGATCGGCTTCACCGATTCAGCCTCGCCGAGCGCGCCTTCCAGCGCCTTCGACACTTCGCCGAGATTTTCGAAGGCGCAATAGATGGTGTGGCCTTCTTCATCGGACTCCACATCGTCGGCACCGGCTTCGATCGCCGCATCCATGATCTTGTCAGGGCTGCCGGCCGATGCCGGATAGTAGATCTCGCCGGCACGGTCCCACATGAACGACACCGAGCCGGTTTCGCCCATCGCGCCGCCAGCCTTGGTGAAGGCGGCGCGCACATTCGAGGCCGAACGGTTGCGGTTGTCGGTCAGCGCCTCGACGATGACGGCGACGCCACCTGGGCCATAGCCCTCATAGCGCACGGCTTCGTAGTTCTCGGCGTCGCCCATCGAAGCCTTGTTGACGGCGCGCTGGATGTTGTCCTTCGGCATCGACACCGCCTTGGCGTTCTGGATCGCCAGGCGCAGGCGCGGGTTCATCGACGGATCGGGCGTCCCGCTCTTGGCGGCAACGGTGATTTCGCGCGCCAGCTTGGAAAACATTTTCGACCGCACCGCATCCTGGCGGCCCTTGCGGTGCATGATGTTCTTGAACTGTGAATGGCCAGCCATGGCACCCCTGTCGTCTTCTCGGCTAGAGCATCCCGAAGCGAGGTGATCTCACCTCATCTTCCGCAATGCTCGAATTCAAAATTTCAGAGCGTCCCAGGTGCAACTCGTGGAAGCACGGCGTTCTCTGTCGGAATGGCCGGCTTATAGATAAATCGGCTCAATTCGTCCAGCCACAGGGCGTATGGGACGCACGACATAGTCTGCCGCGGTTGCTCACGCCTCCAGATCCGACTTCAGCCGGTCGATGATGCTGAGTGCATGGCCGGCATACTGGCTGATCCAGCGATCGTGGATCTGCTTGATTGGCAGCGCGTTGAGATGGTTCCAGCGCTCGCGTCCCACGCGCCGCGCGACGATCAGGTCGGCCTCCTCCAGCACCTTGAGATGCAGCATCACCGTGCAGCGGTCGATATCGGGAAACGCATCGCACAGCATGCCGGTGGTTTTCGGCATGTTCTTCAGCTGGTCCAGCATTTCGCGCCGGCGCGGATGCGCCAGCGCCTTGAAAACATTGTCATCTTGCGATCGGCTTGACATGTTATGTTTCTATAACATATTCTTGAGCCGATCAAGGGAAGGAGTTGTGGATATGTCACTTGGATTCAGTGTTTCCGGACGCATCGGCAAACCGGTCGCCGAAGTCTTCGACGCGGTCGTCAATCCAAAGAAGCTCAGCGGCTATTTCACCACCATCGGCGGTGCCAGCGGCCCGCTGGAAGCCGGTGCCGGCGTCGTCTGGTGGGGCAAGGTGCCGGTCGAGGTCGATGAAGTGGTCAAGGACAGCCGCATCGTGCTGCGCTGGGATGCCACCGATGCCGACGGCAAGCCCGCCTACAAGACCCGCGTCGAGATGAATTTCGAGCCGCTCGACGATGGCGGCACCTTCGTCACCATCGCCGAGAGCGGCTGGCAGGAAGGTGCTGCCGGCCTGAAGAAGTCCTACCTCAACTGCGAAGGCTGGTCGCAGATGCTGGCCTGCATGAAAGCCTATGTCGAATACGGCATCAATCTGCGCGACGGCTACTACCGCAGCGAGATGAAGGGCGAACCCGCCAACGAGACCAATATCTGAGCGACCCCATACCTAGACCTGACGAAAGTAGCGCCATGAGCGCCAAGCTCGAAAGGGAGCATCCAATGGAGATCCGCGAAACCCCAACCGCCGAAGCCGGCATGCTGATCCGGCGACCTGTCGCCGAAGTGTTCGAGGCCATCGTCGATCCGGCCATCACCACGAAATTCTGGTTCACCCACGGCAGCGGCCGGCTGGATAGTGGCAAGGAAGTCCGCTGGGAGTGGCGCATGTACGGCGTCTCGACGACGGTCACTGTCAGCGAGATCGTCGCGAACGAAAAGATCGTCATGCGGTGGAGCGATCCGCCGACCACGGTGGTCTGGACCTTCACGGAAATGCCAGGCGACGCGACCTTTCTGGAGGTTCGCAATTTCGGCTTCGCCGGCAACGGCGATCAGCAAGTAAAAAGAAGCCGTCGATTCAACCGGCGGCTTCACCCTCGTGCTGGCGGGCGCAAAGGCGTGGCTGGAGCAAGGCCTGACGCTAGCCCGAATATCTCACAGAGTTGAGGTGCATCGGGGCTCCGAATCAGGGAAAATGCTTCTGCGACAAAGACTTACCCTAGGCAGAGGTGTTCCCCGATG
>NZ_JAMYLA010000013.1:0-141961 GCF_040317725.1 Mesorhizobium sp. M1396
CCCCAACCCCACCCCCGCGAGCTCTGTTCTCCCCCCCCGCCGTTGCTCTTACTCTCATCCCCCGCGCGCGGGGGGGGGGGGCCCCCCCCCCGCGGGGGGGGGGGGGGCGCCTCTTCGGCGCCGCCCCCCACCCCGTCTCGCAATCTTCGCTTCGCTCCGACTGCGAGCCGACCCTCCCCACAAGGGGGAGGGTGAAGCAGAGCCTCTCTCCGCAGGAGCACCCTTGCCCGCCCCCCTCATCGAAATGCGCGGCATCACCAAACACTTCGGCGCCGTCAAGGCGAACGAGGCCGTTGACCTTAGCGTAGCGCCGGGCGAGATCCTTGGGCTGCTCGGCGAGAACGGCGCCGGCAAGACGACGCTGATGAATGTGCTGTTCGGTGCCTATGCGCCGGACGCCGGCGAAATCCTTATCCAGGGCCGGCCGGTGCGGATCACCAGTTCGGCCGATGCGCTGGCCGCCGGCATCGGCATGGTGCACCAGCATTTTCACCTCGCGCCACGGCTCACCGTGCTGGAAAATCTTCTAATAGGCATTCCCGGCAAGAGCGGCCGGATCGACCGTGCCGGCGGGCTGGCGCGGCTGGCCGAGATCGGCCGGCAGCATGGGCTCACACTTGACCCGGCCCTGCCGGTCTCGGCGCTATCGGTCGGCGAACAGCAGCGGCTCGAAATCGTCAAGGCGCTGTTTCGCGGCGCCAGGCTGCTGATCCTCGACGAACCGACGGCGGCGCTGGCGCCGAGCGAGGTCGACGGATTGTTTTCGGCATTGCGCTCGATGGCGGCGCAAGGCCTCGGCATCATCTTCATCTCGCACAAGCTCAACGAGGTGCGTGCGCTGACGCATCGCTGCACGGTGCTGCGGCACGGCCGCGTCGCCGGCCGGGTGGACGATCCCGCCAACACGACGTCGGCCGCAATGGCGCAACTGATGTGCGGCCACGAGATCGTGCCGCCGGCGCGGGGACCATCGACGCCTGGTGCTGATGTGCTTACCCTCAAGGGCATCTCGACATCGCATCATTCGGGCACGCCGCTGCGCGACGTGTCGGTTGCCGTTCGTGCCGGTGAGATCCTCGGCATTGCCGGTGTGTCAGGCAATGGCCAGCGTGCCTTGGCGGAGGTGATCTCCGGGACGCGTGTGCCTGACGCCGGCCAGATGACGATCGCCGGCAGCAAGGTCACACGCTTCTCGCCGCGCGAGGTGCAGGCGCTTGGCCTTGGTCGCATTCCGGAAGACCGCATGACCACCGGGCTGGTCACCAATTTGCCGCTCGCCGATTCGATGGTGCTGCCGCGCATCGGCACCGCCGCTTTCAGCAGCAGGGGCCTGCTCAAGCCGGATGCGATCCGCGCCTTCGCCGAGGCGCAGATCAAGGCCTATGATATCAGGTGCCCCGGGCCGATGACCCGCGCCGGAGCGCTATCCGGCGGCAATCTGCAGAAGGCGCTATTGGCGCGCGAACTCGCCTTCGATCCGAAGGTGCTTATTGTCTCGCAGCCGACGCGCGGCCTCGACATCGGGGCCGCGCGTTTCATCCACGAAAAGTTCCTCGACATGCGGGCCAAGGGCTGCGGCATCGTCGTCATTGGTGAGGATCTCGAGGAGCTGCTGGTGCTCTGCGACCGCATCGCGGTGATGTATGAGGGGCGCATCGTCGGCACGCTCGACAGCGCCGATGCAACGATCGCGCGGCTCGGGCTGATGATGACCGGCGCGGAGGGGAGAGTCTAGATGAACCTTCTGGCGGCGCTGACCCCCACCCCTAACCCCTCCCCACAAGGGGGAGGGGGATGCTGCCGCGCTCCGTTCACACAGCTTCCGAGCCCAAACTTCAGCCGTTTTGTCGTGGTCAGCGCCTCCGAGAGTTCCCCTCCCCCTTGTGGGGAGGGGCTAGGGGTGGGGGTCCCTCTTCGTCAGAATCCTTGTTCGACAGACCGAACAGAGGGTGCCGTCTAATGTTCCGCCTGGAAGTCCGTGCAAGCACTCCTGCCTGGTTCAACCTCGCTTTGCCATTGCTGGCGATCGGAGCAACGCTCATCTTGTGCAGCGGCCTCATCGCGCTGGCCGGCGCCGGCGTGCTCGAGGCCTATGGCGTGATGTTCACGGCCTCGCTGGGTGACAGCTATGCGATCACCGAAACGATGGTGCGTGCAGCACCGATGATCTTCACCGGGCTGGCGGTGGCCGTCGCCTTCCGGGCAAAATTCTGGAACATCGGCGCCGAGGGTCAATTGCTGGCCGGCGCGGTGGCCGGCTGCTTTGTCGGCGCCATCCCCATGCCGGGACCGCTTGCCATGGTGTTGATGGCGGTGGCCGGTGCCGCCGCTGGTGCGGCAGTGGCGCTCGTTCCCGCCACGCTACGGGTGAAGTTCAAGGTCGATGATGTCGTCAGTTCGCTGCTGCTCAACTCGGTCATCTACTATGCGCTGATGGCGCTGATCGAGGGGCCGTGGAAGGACAGTTTCAGCGGCTACCCGATCTCGCCGCCGATCGAGGATTCGGCGAATTTCCCGGTGCTGCTCGAAGGCACAAGGCTGCATCTCGGCGTCGTCGTGGCGCTGATCGCGGCACCCTTGATCTGGTTCCTGATCGTGCGCACGACGCTCGGTTTCAGGATCAGGGTCATCGGCGAGAATCCCGAAGCCGCCAGATATGGCGGCATCCATGTCGAGCGCGTGCTGATCTCTACGGCGCTGCTGTCCGGTGCGCTGGCCGGCCTCGCCGGTGTCGGCGAGGTCGGCGGCGTGCATTTCCAGGTGATGAGCGACATCTCGCCGGGCTACGGCTATTCCGGCATCGTCGTTGCCATGCTGGCGCGGCTCAACCCGCTTGGCGTCGTGCCGGCTGCGATCTTCCTTGCCGCCGTGATGACCGGCGCCGAGGCGATGTCGCGGGCGACCGGCGTGCCGGCCTTCCTCAGTGACGTCATCCAGGGCACCGCATTGCTTGCCATGCTGGTGGCGCTGCTGTTCACCGCTTATCGCATCCGCCGCGTGGGAGCCGCCCGATGAGCGCGGTGTTCGAACAGATCTTTCAGGTCGGCTTCCTCGCCGCCATCATCCGCATCGCCACGCCGCTGGCTTTTGCCACGCTCGGCGAGATGTTCTCCGAGCGGGCCGGCGTGCTCAACCTGGGCATCGAAGGCATCATGCTGTTGTCGGCGATGACCGGCTTCACCGCCGCCAGCCTCAGCGGCAGCCTGTGGCTCGGGGTGCTGGCGGCCGTGCTGACCGGCATGCTGATGGGCGCGCTGCATGCGCTGTTCACGGTGGTGCTCGGCCTCAGCCAGCATGTCTGCGGCATTGGCGTGACGCTGTTCTCTTCGGGCCTTGCCTATTTCCTCTACCGGCTGATCTTCGGCCAGCAATCGGTGCCGCCGAACATCAAGGGTTTTCAGACACTCCCGATCCCAATCCTCTCTGACATTCCGGTGCTCGGGCCGGCGGTGTTCAACCAGTTTGCGCTGGTCTACATGGCGATCCTTGCGATCCCACTGGCCGCCTTCGTGCTCTACCGCACGCCATGGGGCCTGTCGGTCCGCATGGTCGGCGAAAATCCGCGCGCCGCCGATTCGGCCGGCGTCAGCGTCATCGCCACGCGCTTCCAGGCGGTCATTCTCGGTGGCGCGCTGATGGGGCTGGCCGGCGCCTTCCTGTCGATGGCGCAGTTCAACGCCTTCACCTTCGGCGTCGTCTCCGGGCGCGGCTGGGTGGCGATCGCGCTGGTCGTGTTCGGCCGCTGGGATCCGTGGCGCTCGGCTGGTGCGGCGCTGCTGTTCGCCTTCGTCGATGCGTTGCAACTGCGCATGCAGGCGAGCGGGCTCGGGCACATCCCCTATGAGGCGTTCCTGATGCTGCCGTTCATTTTCACCATCGTCGCGATGGCGGTGATGTCACGCAACGCGGTGGCGCCGTCGGCGCTGCTCAAGCCGTTTCGGCGCGAGGAGCGGTAGACGAGCAGGACTTGGTGTCCCTTCCTCTCCCTCCGGAGGAGACGTCGATGCCGAGCCCGTCGAGATCGGCGACCTCGCGCAGACCATGCGGCGTGCGGATGAAGCCGGGGCAGACCGCGTTGCAGCGGATGTTGCGGTCGCGGAACTCGACGGCGATGGCGCGCGCGAACATGTGGCAGGCGCCCTTGGTGGTGTCGTAGAGCACCTCGTTCGGAGTCGCCGCCACCGCCGAGATCGATGAAGTGCAGACAATCGAGCCGCCGCCGGCCGCAATCATGCCGGGCAGCACGGCGCGTCATCAGGAACATCGAGCGGACGTTGACGGCATGCAGCCAGTCCCATTCCTGGACCGTCGTCTCCAGGAACGCTTTATCACGATGATGCCGGCGTGGTTGAACAGCACGGTGACCGGCCCGAGCTTTTCGATAGCACCCTTCACTGCCACTTCGGCCTGGGCTTCGGCGGAGACGTCGGCCACCCAGTGTTCGGCTATGTGCCCCGCGCGCGTATCGCCGCCACGGTGGCCGCGGCCGCCTCGCCATTGCGGTCGATGATCGCCACCCTGGCGCCCTCGGCGGCGAACAGCCCCGAGGCCGCTCCACCCATTCCCGTCGCGCCGTCCGAAATGATGGCCCTGCGGGCTCCCTCAGCAAGCAGGTACCAATTTGTAACGGCTCAGCAGAAAATTTTTCTGGCGAGGGGCTGAAAATAGCAATCGACAAAGTCTACAAGTTTTATAGATTAACCAGCGAGACGGAGGCCGATATGTCCTATATCCAGAACGCCCAGACGGATCGCAACGGCCAAAGGCTGGCCAATGCCCAGACCTTCCGCCCGGCCTATGCCGGCGCTTTCGCCTATGTGGTCTTTGCCCTTGCGTTTGTGTTCACCGGGGCAGTTGTTCTGGGCCTCATCCCCTAGAGTTCGTCAGATAGGCCGGGGTTGGCTGCCCCACCGCTTCCAGGCAATCGGAGTTGAATGAACCGAATCCTCGGTGCGCTTGCGCGCGCCCGACACAACGGAGGAGATGGCAATGCCGATCGAGTTCACGCATGTTCCTGGCAAGACCGCCGACGCCGCGGTTCCCTTTTTCTATGACTTTGCCGAGACCGCGACCAAGCTCGGACTGATCGAGGACGGCGGTTTCCGCAAGATCGTGGTCGACGATTCGGCCGGGCTGCTGACCAATATGGATCTTGCTGCCCAGGTGCTGGACCGGACTTTGTCGCTGGAAGTCGTGCTAACGCATTGGGCGGGCGTGGTTGAACCGACCGTGGCGGCCCGCCAGCTTGCGTCGATCGACAGAAAAAGCGGCGGGCGGCTGGCGCTGCGGATGATCAGCGAGCCGCTGAGCGACGCCGATGCCGAAACACGGCCGGTCGGGCACACCGTCATCTGGCAGCGTATCGACGAATATCTGGTGCTGCTCAAGCGGCTTTGGTCGAACGACCGGCCCTTCGACCATGAAGGCGCGTTCTACAGCATCAAGGGCGGTTATGTGCCGCGCAAGGGTCCGCACGGCGCCGACCTGATCATCCGCATGGGCGGGCAATCCGGAACGGCGGTCAAGGTGGCCGGCCGGCATGCCGATGTCTTCGAACTGGCGCCAGGCTCGATCGATGAGGTCCGGCAGCTGATGGAGCGGGTGCGCGGCGCCGCCGCCGAACATGGCCGGGCCGGCAAGCTGCGCTTTGCGCTTCCGGTCAGGATCCACCAGAGTGCTTCCGCCCCCGGCCTCAAGGCGGTCGACGTGGCCGGGCCGCCGGCCCAGGCCGCCCTGTCGCTGCTTGCCTATGCGGCTCTCGGGATCGACGAATTCATGATTGTCGGCGTCGACACGCCGCGTGAGATCGCAACCGTCGGCCGGGAAACGATCGCCCTGCTGCGCAACTCGCTGGCGCGCCGCGAAACGGACGCATTCCAGCCCGGGGCGTTTGCGCCGGGCGCGGGCATGGAAACGCGGGCAGCGGGCTGAGGAGCCTTCAGCCTTCGTTGCCTCAGGCCTGTCGCTAAGCTGCGACAGGCCTTTGATAACAGCGCTCGAATCTGCCAGCGCGCCGAAGACGCCGTCTTCGACCGTCACCATGTGAAGCGCGGCTTCGTGGGCTTGTCTGTCGCCGCTGGCGCAGACGTCCGAGATCGTCAGGCATTGAAAATTGCGGTCGCAGGCCTCGCGCAGCGTGGTGTGGACGCAGACATCCGTGGTGCATCCGGAAAACAGCAGATGCGTGATGCCTTGCGCACGCAGCACAAGCTCGAAATCCGTATAGGTGAAGGCGCTGTTGCAGGTCTTGTCGACTATGATGTCCTGCGGCGACCGCCGGCGCGGATCAGTTCGCTGTGCAAACTCGGTTCGACAACGACGCGGTCGCCACCGTTGTCCGGGCGGGACCTGTTTGCGGCAGTCGCATTGATTTGTTGATCGTTGTAGTCATCTTCAATCTTGACTAATAATATCATGTTTCATAGTCAACCGGCATCGGCTTGCCGAAACCCGGAATCTGCAAATGCGGGCGGCCGCACTGGAGAAAAGCCATGACCGTGGCTGGAATTGATGCCCAGACTGCCTTCCATATCGACGCGGTGCGCTTTGCCGTCGGCGAGCGAACGCTGCTCGGTCCGGTTTCGCTCGAACTGGAGCGCTCGCGCGTCTACGGGCTGATCGGCCACAATGGTTCGGGCAAGTCGACACTGATCAAGCTCATGGCGCGCCAGCAGCCGGCAAGCTCGGGCGCCATCACCTTCGCCAGGCGCCCGCTGCTGCAATGGGGCGCGCGAGAACTCGCCCGCGCGCTTGCCTATCTGCCGCAGACGACGCCGGCGGCGACAGGTCTTACGGTGCGCGAACTGGCGACGCTCGGGCGCTATCCCTGGCATGGCGCGCTTGGCCGTTTCCGCGCCGAGGACAGGCAGCATGTCGACGAGGCGCTGGTCCTGACCGACATGGAAGGTTTCGCGGATCGGCTGGTGGACGAATTGTCCGGCGGCGAACGCCAGCGCGCCTGGCTGGCCATGCTGGTGGCGCAGAATGCCGGTGTCATGCTGCTCGACGAACCGATCTCGGCGCTCGACATCGCCCATCAGGTCGAGGTGCTCGGGCTGGTCAAGGATCTCAGCCGCAAACGCGACCTCTGTGTCGTCGTGGTGCTGCATGATCCCAACATGGCGGCGCGCTACTGCGACGAACTGATCGCACTGAAGGATGGCAAGCTGCTGACGCGCGGCACGCCCCGCGAAATCATGCGCGGCGATGTGCTGAAGGGCATTTTCGGCGTCGAGATGGGCGTGTTCGCGCACCCCGTCACCGGCCAGCCTGTCGGATACGTGCAGTGACGAGATCTGATGCGGCGGTGGGAAACAGAAAGCGGCCGACCGCTGTGAGAACAAGGAAGAAGCTGTTGTCGAAAAGTGGTTTGTTGGCGGCGTTGGTCGCATCCGTCATCCTGTCGGTCGGCAGCGCGACCGCCCAGGAGCAACCGGCCGGAGCCGCCCCCGCGATCGAGGCACCCGCCGCGCCGGCAGTCGCGCCGCCCGCCCCCCGCGCCCCCCCGCCCCCCGCCCACCCGCCCCACACGACCCAGCCGGCCGAGGCCGGACCTTCGCCGGCAATGGAGCTGACCTTGCCGCATGATCTGTCGCCCTGGGGCATGTTCATGGCCGCCGATATCATCGTCAAGGCGGTGATGATCGGGCTCGCCTTCGCCTCCCTCGTCACCTGGACGATATGGCTGGCGAAATCGCTGGAGATTTTTGGTGGCAAGCTGCGCATCCGGCGCGCCGTCCGGGCGATCGGCGATGCCGCCACGCTGAAGCAGGCCAGCCGCGCGCTCGATCGCAGCGGCGGCCCCGGTGCGCTTCTGGTGCGGGCGGCCGAGGAGGAGACCGCGCTTTCGGCCGGCGCGCTCGATCATGTCTCCGGCGATGGGCTGAAGGAACGGGTGACGTCGCGCCTGTCGCGCATCGAGGCGGCGGCGTCGCGGCGCATGTCGCGAGGCACCGGCGTGCTGGCGACGATCGGCTCGACCGCGCCCTTCGTCGGCCTGTTCGGCACCGTCTGGGGCATCATGAACGCATTCATCGGCATCTCGCAGGCGCAGACCACCAATCTCGCCGTGGTCGCGCCGGGCATCGCCGAAGCGCTGTTGGCCACCGCAATGGGCCTTGTCGCGGCGATACCGGCCGTGGTCATCTACAATGTCTTTGCCCGCTCGATAGCCGGCTACCGGCAGATACTCGCCGATGCCTCGGCGGGCGTTGAACGGCTGGTCAGCCGCGACCTCGATTATCGCACGGTCGCGCCGGCAACGGCGCTGGCGGCGGAGTAGCGCCATGGGCAGCAGAATCCGACCGACCATGGATGACGATCTCGAGGAAAGCCACGAGATCAACGTCACCCCATTCATCGATGTCATCCTGGTGCTTTTGATCATCTTCATGGTCGCGGCACCGCTGGCGACCGTGGATGTCAATGTCGACCTGCCGGGCTCGACCGCAACGCCGGCACCACGGCCGGAAACGCCGCTGTTCCTGACTCTGAAGGACGATCTGACGCTGGCGATCGGCAACGACAGCGTGCCGCGCCCGGCTTTCGCCGCCACGCTGGACAGCAGGACAAAAGGCGACAAGCAGACGCGCATCTTCCTGCGCGCCGACAAGGCAGTCGCCTATGGCGACCTGATGGAGGCGATGAACCTGCTGCGCGGTGCCGGCTATCTGAAGATCGCGCTGGTCGGCCTGGAGGCGGCGCCGGCAGCCACTCGTGCAGCGGCGCCATGACGCAAGCGGCCGCCTTGCCCTCGGTCCAGTTGTCGCGCTTCGGCTGGCGCGACCTTGGCTTGTGGGCCGGTGCGGCCGCGCTGGTCCTCGGAGCCCATGTCGCGGTCGCCTATGCCGTGCAGAACTTCACGATGGTCACCGAAGCAGACGGCGGTCCGCCACCGGCCCAGGTGATCGAGATGGCGCCGATGGTGGTGATGCCGGCCGTGGAGGAACAGATTGCCGCGCTGGACGCGGTGAAGCCCGATCAGGCCGAGCCGACGCCCGAAGAGCCGGTCGAGGAGGCGGAGGAACAGCCGGAAGCCGTCCCGCCCGACGAGACCGAGCCCACCCAGACCGAGATGGCCGAGCAGGTCGACCAGCCACCGCCGGATGAGGTCGTCCCGGATATTGTCGAGGCTGTAGCGCCCGAGGTCGTCATTCCCTTGCCGCAGCCGAAACCGGTCGAGGTGATCAAGGACAAGAAACCGGCCGAGGCCAAGGCGAAAAAGCCTGTCGAGAAGCCCAAGCCGCGTCCGAAGAAGGAGAAGGCGGCGCCGCCAAGGACGGCAACCGTCGCCAGTGCCGATGCAAAGCCGGCGGCCAGGACCGCCGCGCCGAAGTCGGCACAATCGACGTCACGCTCCGGCGACGCCAGCAAATGGGACTCCCGTCTGGGCGCCTGGATCAGGCGGCACACGCGCTATCCCAGTTCGGCCAAGGCCAGAGGCGTGGAAGGCAAGCCGTATGTCGCCTTCACGGTCGACTCGTCCGGCCGGGTCCTGTCCGCCAGGCTCTCTCGCTCTTCCGGAGATGCGGATTTGGACCGCGCGGCACTGGCCGTGCTGCAAGGCGCCACGGTGCCGGCACCGCCGCCGGAACTCGGCTCACGCCAGAGCCGAACGGCGCCATTCGTATTCAGCCTGCGCAACTAGAGGCTAGGGCAAACCCGGGCCAATAGCTCAGCGACAGGCAAAGGGCCTCGACCTGCTCCAGATGGAAGCGGCATTTCGTGCGTCTGAGGTTCGGGTCGTCGGCGCCGTCAATCTCGATGGTCTGTATCATGAAGTCGAAATGGGCGTGGAAGGCGTCCACCGCCCCAGAGACTGTCTGCCTGACCGGTGATGCCGAGCCGGCAACCGCGCACGCGGTTGACGAGTGCATACCGCTACGCCCTTCGGGGCTGGGCGGCACGATTGTCTTTTGCCCGCGCCTGGGGGTGCAGCGGGTTGCCGCTGAGCTGCGTATGCCTGGCCGGCCGTGCGCCGCGAAGCACGTCGAAGGCTTCCGCATAGGCCATGCCCAGCAGATAGGAGATCATGGGAAAACGGCTTGCTTCGGCCATCTGCACGAGCTCATTGGTCATCGACGAAATATATTGAAGATTATCGATTTCCGACTGACGTAAGGATTGATTTGACATGTTCTGCTCCTGTCTCTGGTGGAACCTAGGGAACGCGTTACCGACCATACTGAGCCGACTAATTGATCGATTGACTCGCGGAATACGAGGCTTCTTCCGGAGCGGCGTTCACTTTCCTAGCCATTTTCATCCGTTTCCTGACCCCATCGGGATCCGTTGAAAGGCCCCTCAAACCGGACCCACGCCAAGAAAGGTAAGGTCGAAAGAGTTAATGGTATGTTAAAATCGTAGTAAATCCGCGCGCCAAGGCAGGCGGATGAATTATCTTTCCTCGCGCTGAAGTGTAAAATATCGATTTTATCCAGATACAGAGCAGACAATCGCTAGCATACGCTTTTTCGGCATCATGCTTATTCTTATTTAGCGTAAGCCACGGCGATCGAAGGGATTAACCCAGTCCTTCCCGAGTGAGGCTGGCCACCAGTTGATCGACGCTCGGATCGTCGAGCCTGATGACATGTGCCATGCTGATGGCATCCCTTGGGCGGATGTTGGCGATGTCGCGCCGCATGATGACGGACACGAATGCCGGCCCGGCCTCTGTCAGAAGCATGGCCTTGCCTATCAGCACCGGTTCGGAGATCGGAGCCCATTGCACGGAGATCAGCGGCGGCTCGCCAGTCTGGCGGCGATTGATGCCGCTGAAATAGATCCAGTTCAGGCGCGAGATCGCCACCCCATAGTGATTGCCGCGCGCCCGCCCGCCCATGTCGGCCCCCGGCGCTCCGACCACCCGGTGACCCTTCTGAAGGTGACCAGTTCGGCTTCGCGCCGCACGAAGGTTACCGAACGCATCAAGAGGTCGCCGGGCCGGGATCGAGAAATAAGTGAAATAGGTGCCTCCCGCGATCGATGGGCTGGGCGGCCGGATCATCTGGTTGAACAAGCTCTCGGAAACCGGCGGCAGGCCGGGGACACTGGGTTCGGGGACAACTGACCACGGTTTTGTCAGATATCGCGAGACGGGCGCGCAGTAGCGCGTGCGGCCTTCACAGGCGTGTTGGCACAACAAATATCGCCGGCAGGCGAGCGCGGTGCGTTTCTCCTGTCGTGGAAAGCAGAAATCGATTATTCCGCTGGTGGAGCTGAGGAGGATCGAACTCCTGACCTCGTCATTGCGAACGACGCGCTCTCCCAGCTGAGCTACAGCCCCGTCCAGCGGATGGGGCATTTATCGGGCGCCGTGGTTTCCTGTCAAGGCGGCGCTTTGCCGAAATCGGCGGCCGCCGACATCGGGCCGGCATGCGGCGGAAGGCGGCCCTTGCCGGTTTCGCCTGCAATGGCTACATGTCGGCAACAATTGGAGACCGGCATGCTCGCCCTCATTCAAACAATCGTCATGGCGCTAGACCTCTACTGGTGGATCATCATCGCCTCGGCGATCTTCTCCTGGCTCTACGCGTTCAACGTCGTCAATTCGAAAAACCAGTTCGTCGGCAGTATCGGCAACATGCTCTACCGCCTGACCGAGCCGGCATTGCGGCCGATCCGCCGTTTCATGCCGGACCTTGGCGGGATCGACATCTCGCCGATCATCCTGCTTCTGGTCCTGTTCTTCCTGCGGCAGTTCATACTCACCACGGTGGCGCCTCTGATCCTGTGAGCCCTTTCCGCCTGCGCGATGGTGGTGTCGACCTGTTTGTCCGGCTGACGCCAAAGGCTGCGCTTGACAGGCTCGAAGGCGTCGAGACATCAGCGGACGGACGAAGCCATTTCAAGGCCCGCGTCCGCGCCGTGCCGGAAAACGGTGCAGCCAACAAAGCGCTCGAAAAGTTGATCGCCAAGACGTTGGACGTGCCGGTGTCCGCTGTCTCGATTGTCGCCGGTGGCACCGCCCGGCTGAAGACGCTGCGTATCGCGGGTGATCCGGCGGCGTTGGTGAAAAGGATCGAAGGGCTCGGCAAGCAGTCCTGATGCCTTCGGTGGGGAGTCAATCCCCCAGCGGCAAACGGGGATCGTCGACTTTCAACGTGTTCACGCTCTGCTTGATGCGGCGCAGATTTTCGAGAACGCGTGGTCCGCGCGTCTCGGCGACCGACGTGACGATCATGTCGACGATCGACAGCAGCGCATACCGCGACGATGTCGGCTTGTAGATGTTGCCGTCTTCCAGCGACTGGAAATTGATGACCGTGTCGGCGACCTTGGCGAGTGCGGAGTCCGGCGGGGTGATGGCGATGGTGGTGGCGCCATATTGCTGGGCGACCTGCACCGCATCGATGACCGATCGCGCATAGCCAGAGACAGAGAAGGCGATCAGCGTGGTGTCGGGCGTGGCAACGGCTGCGTACATGCGCTGCAGCTGTCCGTCGATCTGCGCCAGCACCGACACGCCCAGCCTGAACAGCCGGTTCTGCATTTCGGTCGCCATCATCGACGAAATGCCGCCGGAACCGATGCACAGCACATTGCCGGAAACGGCGATGCGTGCGGCGACGGCGACCAGCGTCGTCATATCGAGGTTTTCGCTGGCGCGCTGGATGGCCGATATCGCCGCTTCGGTGATGGCGGACGCAATGCGCTGTTCGCGGGCATCGCGGCTCAACGGCTCTGGTGACAGATACTGGCCGCCGATGGCGATGGCTTGCGCCAGATAGAATTTGAAGTCGCGCAAGCCCTCGCAACCGAGGTTGCGGCAGAACCGCGTCACCGTCGGCTCGCTGACGCCGACGCGCGCGGCAATTTCCGAAATCGCCGCCTTGGAGACAAAGTCGAGGTCTGCCAGCACGAAGCCGGCCAGCTTGCGATCCGACTTCGTTCCATCCTGCAGCGTCAGTTGCAAGCGCGTGATGATGTCGGCCGGCGTCTTCATGCTGATGTTTTCATAGAGGCAGGCCCGTCGCCTTGTCGAACAGGTGGATGTTGCCGGGGTCGACGGTCACCGGCAGCAGGTCGCCCGGCCTGACCGGCACCCTGTCGCGGAACACGGCGCGCACTGTATCAGCGCCGATGGCGCCATAAACATGGGTTTCGGAGCCGGTCGGCTCGACGACATCCACCTTGATCGCCATCGCGTCGACAGCCTCGCCGATGACAAAGTGCTCGGGCCGGATGCCGGCCTCCACCGCACTGCCTGCCGGCACCTGTTTGCCGGCAAGCGCAAGCCGCCCGCCACCGGCCGATTCGAACCAGGTTTTCTCAGGCGATGTCCTGAGAGTGCCCGAGACGAAACTCATCGATGGGGAGCCGAGGAAGCTGGCGACGAACTTGTTGGCCGGCCGATCATAGAGTTCCAGCGGCGCCCCGACCTGCTGGATCCGCCCGCGGTCCATCACCACGATGCGGTCTGCCATGGTCATCGCTTCGATCTGGTCGTGGGTGACATAGACGATCGTCGATTTCAACCGCTGGTGCAGCGCCTTGATCTCGACGCGCATCTGCACGCGCAATTGCGCGTCGAGGTTGGACAAGGGCTCGTCGAATAGAAACACCGACGGCTCGCGCACGATGGCGCGGCCCATGGCGACGCGCTGGCGCTGGCCACCCGACAGCTGGCGGGGGTAGCGGTCGAGATAGGAGAAGAGATTGAGAACGCCGGACGCCTTCTTGACCTTATGGTCGACCGCCTCGCGCGCCTCGCCGCGTATCTTCGGGCCAAAGCCGATATTGTCCGCTGCCGTCAGATGCGGAAACAGCGCATAGGACTGGAACACCATGGCGATGTTGCGCTGCTGCGGCGGCAGCGCGTTGGCGCGCACGCCGCCGATCAACAGATCGCCGGAGGTGATCGTCTCCAGCCCGGCCAGCATGCGCAGCAAGGTCGACTTGCCGCAGCCGGATGGGCCGACCAGCACGACGAACTCGCCGCTCTTGATATCGAGGCTGATGTTTTCGAGGATCTTGTGCTGCCCGAAGGATTTCGACAGGTCGCGAAATTCGACGTCGGTCATGGTCACGCTCCCAGAATGTCGTCGATGAAGGGCAGGCAACCGGCGGTCAGCCCCGCGTCCACGGGCATCACCACGCCTGTTATTCCAGATGCGCGATCGGACGCAAGGAAAGCGACGGCTTCCGCCACTTCCGAAGCGTTGACGATGCGGCCAAGCGGATAGAGCCGCCGCAGCTTGCCGAGGATTTCGGGATCCTTGGCAAGGCGGTGGTCCCAGGCGGCGGTGCGGATCGATCCGGGGCAGACGACATTGGCGCGCAGGCCGCTCCGGCCGAGCTCGACGGCGATCGCCTTGGCATAGGCGTTGATGCCGGCCTTGGCCGCGGCATAGGCGGGATTGCCGAAATGCGCGATGGCGTTGACCGACGAGATGAAGACGACGCTACCGGAGCCTCGCCTGGCCATCGCCTTGACCAGCGGATCGGCGAAGTTCATCACGCCGGCCAGGTTGAGGCCGAGTTCCTGCTCTATTCTGTCGGGATCGAGCGCCGAAATCGTCTCGGCGCGCGTCCAGCCGGCATTGTTGATGAGAATGTCGGGCACGCCATCCCGCTCGAGGATCGCGGCGATCGCCGTGGCTATCGACGCCTTGTCGAGAAGATCGAAGACGTGGCGGGAAGCAAAATGCGGGCTTTTCAACGCCTCGCTCGACTGATCGCAGCCTATGACCCTGGCGCCTCTTTGCGCCATCAGCGCCACGATGGCGGTGCCGAGGCCGCCGCCAGCACCCGTCACCACGACAGTCTTGCCTTCGAACTCGGCCCTGCGTTCGAACTTGGGTCGCGAAACCACCGTGCGTCGTCCTCCGGGAGTCCTGACAGATCGTGCAATGCCTAGGCCTGCAAATGTAATTTTGCAACAGAATAATCTGCTTGCAAGCCTTCAAATCATCGATAATGTAGGAAAGTCACATAATCTTCAGCTCCGGCACGAAGAGCGCGCAGGCGCAAAATCAAAATGGGAGAGATCAAATGAGCCTTGCAAAATGGACTGTCGGCCTGATGGCCGGAATGAGCATGCTGGCAATCGCGGCGCAGGCGAATGCGGGCGAGGTGCGCGTCACGGTCGCCGAGTATAGCGCCAAGACTGCTCCCTATTTCGCCGACGTCAAGAAGGAATTCGAGGCGGCGAACCCGGGCATCACCGTCAAATTCGAGGTGGTGCCTTGGGATGTGCTGCTGCAGAAGTTGACCACCGACATCACCGCCGGCACCAATGCCGATCTGTCGATCATCGGCACGCGCTGGCTGATCGACTTCGTCCAGCAGGATGTCGCCGAACCGCTCGACAGCTACATCAAGCCCGACTTCAAGGACCGCTTCATCGACACCTTCCTGTCGCCCTCGATCATGGACGGCAAGACCTACGGCCTGCCGATCGCGGCCTCGGCGCGCGCCATGTACTACAACAAGGAGCTGTTCGAAAAAGCCGGCATCGCCAATCCGCCGGCAACCTGGACCGAACTGCAGGAAGACGCGCGCAAGATCAAGGCGCTCGGGTCCGGCACCTTCGGTTTCGGCCTGCAGGGCAAGGAGATCGAGACCGACGTCTATTACTACTACGCGATGTGGTCCTACGACACCGAAATTCTCAACAAGGACGGCACCTCCGGCCTCAGCACGCCAGGCGCGCTTGAAGCGGCCAAGCTCTACAAGTCGATGATCGACGAAGGGCTGACGGAGCCCGGCGTCACATCCAACAACCGCGAGGACGTGCAGAACCTGTTCAAGCAGGGCAAGGTCGGCATGATGATCACCGCACCCTTCCTGTCCAACCAGATCAAGGACGAGGCGCCGAACCTGAAGTATGGCGTGGCGGCCATTCCGGCCGGACCGACCGGCGCGCGCGGCACCTATGGCGTTACCGATTCCATCATCATGTTCAAGAACTCCAAGAACAAGGACGAGGCCTGGAAGCTGCTCGACTTCCTGTTCACCACGGAACAGCGTGCCAAGTTCACACAGGGCGAAGGCTTCCTGCCGGTGAACAAGGAAGAGGCGAAAATGGACTACTACGTCAACAATGCCGATCTGGCGGCATTCACGGCGCTGCTGCCCGACGCCCGCTTCGCGCCGGTCATTCCGGGCTGGGAAGAGGTTGCCCAGATCACGTCGGACGCCATGCAGAAGATCTATCTCGGCGGCGACCCCGAGGCAGGCTTGAAAGACGCAGCCGCCAAAGCCAACGCCGTGCTGAAGAAATAGGGCGTATCTCCCTGCGCCCGTGGCGCGTCCCACTCAGGCGGGGCGCGCCACACATCTCAGCGGAAAGACAGTTTCGTCGATGTCAGTGCCGCCCCTCATCGCCCTGCCGGGCATTTCTCTCCGTGACGGGGAGAAAGGGGCTGGCCGCTATGCCGGCAGGAAATTCAAAGCCTGAAGCGCTGCTCCAGACCAGGACTGATATGCGAGATTGACCCGAGCTGGCACGCCAGCACTACTGATGTCCAACACGGTATAAAGCCAGCCGATGCAAAACCGTTTCTTGCCCTATCTCCTGACCTTGCCCAGCCTGTTCCTGGCGGCGGTCGTTATCTTCTGGCCGGTCTGGGACCTGATCCAGATCTCGACGCATGATGTCAACCGCTTCGGCCAGCTTCGTGAATTCAACGACTTCGCCAATTTCGCGGCACTCACTGCCGATCCCGATTTCATGGCCGCGCTCTGGCGCACCGGCCAATGGACCGTGATGGTCGTCGGCGGTGCGCTGCTGCTGTCGATCCCGGTGGCGATGATCCTCAACACCGATTTCCATGGCCGGGGTATTGCCCGCGTCATCATCATGCTGCCCTGGGCGGTGTCGCTGACCATGACCGCGGTGGTCTGGCGCTGGGCGCTGAGCGGCGAAAGCGGCATGCTGAATTCGGCGCTGATCGGCCTCGGCCTTATCGACCACAACATCCAGTGGCTGGCGAGTGCCGAGACCGCCTTTCCGATGCAGGTGCTGATCGGCATCCTGGTGACGGTGCCGTTCACGACGACGATCTTCCTTGGCGGCCTGTCGTCGATCCCCGACGATCTCTACGAGGCGGCGGCGCTCGAAGGGGCGACGCCGCTGCAGCAGTTCCGCGAGATAACCTTTCCGCTCTTAAAACCGTTCATCAACATCGCCATCGTGCTCAACACCATCTACGTCTTCAATTCCTTCCCGATCATCTGGGTGATGACGCAAGGCGGGCCGGCCAACTCGACGGACATCCTGGTCACCCATCTCTACAAGCTGGCCTTCCGCATCGGCAAACTCGGCGAAGCGTCGGCGGTGTCGCTGGTGATGTTCGCCATATTGCTGGTCTTCACCATGATCTATGTGCGGCTGGCGATGTGGGAGCAACGCGCATGACAAATCGGCTCATGACGGGCAAGTTGAAGCGCTCGATCATCGCCTGGCTGCTACTGGCGCCGCTCATCGCGGTGACGCTCTTTCCCTTCGCCGTGATGTTCCTGACCGCGGTCAAGCCACGACAGGAAGTGCTGTCGCCGACCTGGTGGCCGAGCGAGTTCCGCTGGTCCAACTTCTCCGACATGTGGGTGGCGACCGGCTTCGGCCAGGCGCTGATGAATTCGCTCTACGTGTCCGTGACCGCCACCGTCGGCGCCATCCTGATCTCGGTTCCGGCGGCCTATGCGATGTCGCGCTTCCGCTTTGCCGGATACGGCGCCTTGCGCCAGTTCCTGCTGATTTCGCAGATGATCTCGCCGATCGTGCTGGTGCTCGGCCTGTTCCGGCTGATGGCCGCCTGGGGGCTGGTCGAGAGCACGACGGCGCTTGGCTTCATCTACATGGCCTTCAACGTCGCCTTCACGGTGTGGATGCTGCAGAGCTATTTCGACACCATTCCGCGCGATCTCGAGGAGGCGGCCTGGATGGAAGGCGCCGGCCGCTGGCTGACCTTGCGCAAGGTGTTCCTGCCGCTGTGCCTGCCGGCGATCGCGGTGACCGCGATCTTCACCTTCATCAATGCCTGGAACGAATTTGTCGTCGCGCTGACCATGCTGCGTAGCCAGGAAAGCTACACGCTGCCGATCCAGGTGTTCTCGCTGGTCGCCGGCCGCTACACCATCGAATGGCATCACGTCATGGCCGCGACGCTGCTGGCGACCTTGCCGGTCGCCATCCTGTTCATCTGGCTGCAACGCTACCTCGTTCGCGGGCTGGCGCTCGGAGCGGTCAAATAGCGCCTATTCACGACGGAGCTTTCATGCGCATTTTCACCGCCTCGCTGGCGACGGAAACCAACACCTTCTCGCCGGTGCCGACTGACCGGGCCTCGTTCGAGATGGCCTTCTATGCCGGGCCCGGCAAACATCCGGAAACACCGACGCTGTGCTCCTCGCCGATGGTCGCGCTGCGCCGGCGGGCAGTCGCCGAAGGCCTCGATGTCATCGAGGGCACCGCGACCTGGGCGGAGCCGGGCGGCCTGGTGCAGCGGCAGACCTACGAGGCGCTGCGCGACGAGATCCTGGGCCAGCTCAAGGCGGCGCGGCCGGTCGATGCGGTGATCCTCGGCCTGCATGGCGCCATGGTGGCGCAAGGCTATGACGACTGCGAAGGCGATCTGCTCGAGCGCGTCCGCGACATGGTCGGACCGGACGTGGTGATCGCGGTCGAACTCGATCCGCACAGCCATCTGACGCCGAAGCGCGTGGCGGCCTCGGACATCCTCGCCTACTTCCTCGAATTTCCGCACACCGATTTCTACGAGCGCGGCGAACATGTCGTCGAGCTCGGCCTGGCAGCAGCGCGCGGCGAGATCAAGCCTGTCATCTCGACCTTCGACTGCCGCATGATCCAGGTACTGCCGACCAGCCGCGAGCCGATGCGCTCCTTTGTCGACCGTATCAAGGCGCTGCACGGCAGGGACGGCGTGCTGTCGGTCTCGGTCATCCACGGCTTCATGGCGGCCGATGTGGCCGAGATGGGCACTCGCCTCCTTGTCGTCACCGACAATGACAAGGCCAAGGGCGACGCGCTGGCTGAGAAGCTGGGGCGGGAGCTCTACGCGCTGCGCGAGAAGACGGCGATGACCATGCTGAGCGCCGCCGACGGCATCGATCGGGCGCTGGCCGTGCGCGCTGAAAATCCGGGCAAGCCGGTGGTCATTGCCGATATCTGGGACAATCCTGGCGGCGGCGTTCCCGGCGACGGCACCTTCGTGCTGCGCCAGATGCTGGCGCGTGGCCTGAACAATGTCGGCGTTGCCACGATCTGGGATCCGATTGCCGTCACCTTTTGCCTGGCGGCCGGCGAGGGCGCGGTCATCGACCTGCGTTTCGGCGGCAAGGCCGGACCGCAGGCCGGTGAGCCGATCGACGCACGGATCAAGGTGCTGAGGGCGGTTGCGGAGGGTTGGCAAAGTTTCGGGCCAAGCCGGGTGACGCTTGGGCCGACGGCCTTGGTCCGCATCGAAGGCACCGAGGTCGATATCATCCTCAACACCAATCGCACGCAGACCTTCGAGCCGGATATCTTTTCCAATATCGGCGTCGATCCGCTGGCCAAGGACATGCTGCTGATCAAGTCGACCAATCATTTCTATGCCGGCTTCGAGCCGATCGCCGCCGAGATCATCTATGTCTCGGCGCCGAGTTCCTATCCGAGCAATCCGGCGGTGACCAACTACACCAAGCTGACGCGGCCGGTCTGGCCGCGGGTGGCGGATCCGTGGGAGGATGCTGGTAATCTCCCCCCTTGAGGGGGAGATGTCGCCGAAGGCGACAGAGGGGGTCGTCTCTCGTGAAGCGCCAACCTAAATCCGCGGCAATAGGTCCAGCCCGGTCGGACCGACCCCCTCTGGCCGCTTCGCGGCCATCTCCCCCTCGAGGGGGGAGATTACCCAGCGCTACACCAGCCCGCGCTTCACCATCATTGCTTCCGGCGACGGCATCTTGCCGCGAAACGCCGTATAGAGCTCTTCCGGGTCTTTCGAGCCGCCGGCGGCGTAGATGTTCTTGCGCAGCCGCTCGGCGAGTGCCGGGTTGAAGGGGTCGCCCGTCTCCTCGAAAGCGGCAAAGGCGTCGGCATCGAGCACTTCCGACCACATGTAGGAGTAATAGCCGGCGGAGTAGCCGTCACCGGAAAACACGTGGCCAAAATGGGGGGTGCGATGGCGCATCGCGATAGTGTCCGGCATGTCAAGCTTTTCGAGCGTTTCGGTTTCGAAACGAAGCGGCTCCTGCGGCGCATCCGGCCGCGCATGATAGGCCATGTCCATCAAGGCGGAAGCGGTGAATTCCACAGTTGCAAAGCCAGCGCCGAAAGTCCGCGCAGCCAGCATCTTATCGAGCAGCGCCTTGGGCATCGGCTTGCCGGTCTTCACATGCAAAGCGTGCTTTTCCAGCACCGCCGGCACGGTCAGCCAGTGTTCGTAGAGCTGCGAGGGCAGTTCGACGAAATCGCGGCTGACCGAGGTGCCCGCTACCGACGGCCAGGTGACGTCGGTCAGCATGCCGTGCAGCGCATGGCCGAACTCGTGGAACAGCGTCTTCGCCTCGTCGACCGACAGCAGAGCCGGCTCGCCGACCGGCGGCTTGGCGAAGTTCATGATGTTGTAGATCACCGGTTTCGAGCCGTGGCCAAGCCCATAGCCGGATTGCAGCGCGCTCATCCAGGCGCCGGAGCGCTTTGACGGCCGCGCGAAATAATCGGCGAGGAACAGGCCGCGCTCGCTGCCATCGGCATTTTTCACCACGAACACGCGCGCGTCGGGGTGCCAGGCGGCAATGCCCTTCTTCTCCTCGAAAGTGATGCCGAACAGCCGTGTCGCCACGTCGAAGCAAGCGTCGATGATCCGGTCGAGCTGCAAATAGGGTTTCAGCTCGGCCTCGTCGAAAGCGAACTTCTCCGCACGCAGTTTCTCCTGGTAAAAGCGCCAGTCCCAGGCGGCGATTTTTTCGTTGCTGCCTGCCTGCGTCGCCAGCCGCTGCAGGTCGGTCCGGTCGGCCGCGGCCTTTTCCAGCGCCTTCTCCCACACGGGATCAAGCAGCGCGTGCACCGCCTTCGGCGTCTTGGCCATGGTGTCGTCGAGCTTCAGCGCGGCGAAGGAGGGGTAGCCGAGCAGCTTCGCCTTTTCGGCGCGCAGCTTCAGCATGTCGCGTACTACGGATGTGTTGTCGGTGGCGCCGCCATTCTGGCCGCGCATGGTGAAGGCGCGGAAAGCGGTCTCGCGCAGGTCGCGGCGCTCCGAAAAGGTCGAGAACGGCTCATAGATCGAGCGCGACAGGGTGACGGCATAGCGACCCTTCTGGCCGCGCATTTCGGCGGCTTCGGCCATCGAGCTTTTCAGGAAGTCCGGCAGGCCGGCAAGGTCGGCCTCGTCGAGCAACAGCGCCCAGTCGCGCTCGTCGGCCAGCACATTCTGCCCGAAGCTGGTGCCGAGCGAGGACAGTTCCTCGTTGATTTTGGCCAGTCGCTTCTTGCCCTCGGCATCAAGCTTCGCGCCCGAGCGGACAAAGCCTTTCCAGGTCTTCTCCAGCACGCGCAGCGTCTCGGCGTCGAGCTTCAGGCTCTCGCGGCGCTGATAGAGATCGTCGATTCGGGCAAACAGCCTCTCATTCATCGAAATCGCCGAGAAATGCCGGGACATCTTCGGCGAGATGTCGCGTTCCAGCGCCTGGATCGTTTCATTGGTGTGGGCGCCGGCGCGGCACCAGAAGATCGACGAGACACGGTCGAGCGCCTCGCCGCCGAGTTCCAGCGCGGCAAGCGTGTTCTCGATGGTCGGCGTATCTTCATTGCCGGCGATCGCCTCGATCTCGGCCTCATGCGCCTTCAGCGCCGCATCAAGGACCGGGGAAAAATCGCCGTCGCCAATGCGCGTGAAATCAGGCAGGCCGAGCGGCCCTTGCCACGCGGTCAGCGGATGGGCGGCGAGATCAACGGCTTTCGTGGAATGCATGGACAGTCTTTCGCTGATGAAGGTGGCGGGGTGGGTCGGTACCGATGTAGGACGCGGCCGGCGGACCCGCAATATCACAGGTGGCCGATATCCGCCTCAGAAGCCGTCGCAGTTCTCGGCGATCGCCGCTTGCGAACTGGCGGTGATGCGGTTGTCGGCCACCGCGAAGGTTTCCTGCATCAGCATGTCGTTGTTGGGGAAATCGTAACAGGCGACCACCGTGGTGACGCCGCCTTCGCTCTTCTCGATCCTGTGCCGGATCGCAGCACCGGCAACCGCATCTTTCCATTCGTCGATGGAGGCAATGAATTCCTGCTTGCTTTGCACAATGCCGAGGTCGTCCAACTTGATGCGGACATCGTCGGCAAGCAGGTCGGACAGTTCCGTGCGGTCGGCGACCAGCAGCGCCGAATACCAGCGGCTGATGATGGCGCGATCATCGGCGCGGGCGGCAATAGTCGCGATCAGCAGCGCGGCCGCCGTAAAAACGGTCGACCGGAGGTTCACCACCTTGCGCGCCGCTGCGTTCATCCCAGCTCCGGCCGCTCGAAATCGCCGGTCTCCTTGTTCATCACCCAGAGTTCACCAGTCGAAATGTCGAACCAGGCGCCGTGCAGCGACAGCCGACCCTTGCCTTCGAGGATCGAGACGCAAGGGAAGGTCCGGAGATTGGCGATGGAATAGCGAATCGAAATCCGCTCCAGCGCGGTCTGACGCTCCGACGCCGTCATGAAGGTGCTGGAGGACACGGTTTCGGCGGCCGGTGCGATGAGACTCATCCATTTGCCGATGAAGTCGCCGGGAGACAGCGGTGCGAAATTGGTGTCGAGCGCGGCGCGGATGCCGCCGCAGCGGCCATGGCCCATGACGACGATGTTCTTGACCTTGAGGCTCTGCACGGCGAATTCGAGCGCGGCGGAGGTCGAGTGGAATTCGCCGTCCGGTGCGTAGGGCGGCACCAGATTGCCGACATTGCGCAGCACGAAGAGTTCGCCGGGCCCGGCGTCGAAGATCGCCTCGGGGGCTGCGCGGGAGTCGCAACAGGCGACGATCATCGTTTCCGGCGCCTGGCCTTCGCGGGCAAGCTCTCGATAGCGTCCGCTCTCGGTGAGATAGCGGCCGCTCATGAAATTGCGGTAGCCGGCGAGGAGATGGTCGGGAAGGTGAGGCATGGGCGGCTAAGGCCTTTCCGGGGTTGGAGGCGGCAGCTCGTTGCAGTCGAGAGAAGCCTCTAGCGGCAAAAGCCCGTCGCGAGCAATGCAGAATTGTAGGAGCTTGTCGTAAAAGCCAGGCACGAAGCGCGACTCTCGCAGGCACCCTCACGCCCAAATGGCAACCGGTATGCCAACACGATCGATGAGCGGCGGGTCGGGAAACGGACGTGCCTCGCCATCGGCGATGCGGCCGGCGATCAGCATCATCGCCGCTGCGTCAAGGAAGTCATCGGCGGCCGCACCGCGTGGTGGCGGCTGGTCGAGGAAGCCCATCTCATAGCCATGCCGGCAGAGCAGCGCCTTGCGTTCCGCCATGCCGTCCGGATTGATGCTGCCCTTGATCTTCTTCGGCAGCCGCATGGCCCGATCGCCATTCAGCCGGCAGAAGGCGACCTCCGGATGCGATTCGAACACACGGCCGCGCAGATCGGGTCGCGCGATCAGCAGTGCGTCGATCTCGCGGATCTTGGTAAAAATGCCGAACGCCTGGATCGAAACGCCGCGTGGCGGGTCGGATGTGGTTTTGGCCACCTCGCTTGCCCCGATATGCGCGGCATACCAGGCTTCCATGGTGGTGAAGTTGTTGGTGTCGGCATAGAGCGCGGCGCGGGACGGGATCGAGAAGACGCTGGATTGGCGTGCCCCGAGCAATGGCCGCACCAGCGCTTCCGGGCCACGTCCGCCTTTGCCCGAAAGCTCGGGCAGGCCGATCGGCATGTCGACAGCGATGATCGCATCGTCGGGGAGTGAGGCAAGCAGGGCAGCGAAGCTTGCAAAGACAGCGACGGAAGGTGCCATGCCAAACGCGCCCCGGACGGCAATCCAGCCGGCCTTGCAGCCGTCGACGCCGACAAGCAGGGCCTCAGTCGATGTCACGCCCGGCGGTCCCGCTCCGGATGCGTGAGGTGGCGAAGCTGCACCATCGCCATCGGGTGCGACAGGCTCTGCGCATCGGTTTCGAGTTGCAGTTCGTCGCCGCCGCGCTTGGCGGTTCGCGCCAGGATCTCGTAGACCGCCGCCGTCGTCGATTGCAGCGCCTTGATCGGCGGCTGGCCGGACAGGATGCGCGCCAGGTAGACGGCGGCCGTCAGGTCGCCCAGGCCATTCGGTGGCTTGTCGATCAGGCGATGCTCGGCAAGCAGCGCCTGGCTGCCGTCAAGCAGCAGGTTGCCGGTGCCGCCCGTCATCATCGACGGCGCCGAGGTGACCAGCATGGTCGATGGCCCGGCATGGAGGGCGGCCGCAATCACCGATTTCAGGTCGGGCAACGGGGCGCCGGCCATCCATTCCAGTTCGTAGCGGTTGGGGGTGGCGATGTCGGCGATCGGCATCAACCGGTCGCGCATGGCGATGGCGGTCGGTTCGGGCACATAGAGCCCGCCCGAATCACCCATCACCGGATCGCAGATATAGACGGCGTCAGGCGTCCTTGCCTTCACCGCGGCGACCAGCGAAGCGACGGCCTCGGCCTGGCCGGCCTCGCCGAGATAGCCGGACAGCACGGCGCCGACCTCACCCAGCCATGGCGCGCGCTCGAGATCGGCCATCAACGCCTTGAACTGGTCGAGCGGCGGCACGATGCGCGTCGCTCGACCATGGCCGGGATGCCAGGGCAGGATGACCGTCGGCACCGCCCAGACCGGAAAGCCCAATGTCTCCAGCGCGAACACGGCGGCACGGTTGCCGACCGAGCCGCGCGCGACATGGCTGGAAATGACGATGACCGCACGCGGCGCGTCGGTTTGTTCGGCGCTCATTGTTGTTTGATTCCTAACTGCCCTGGATGACGTAAAGCACGAGCCAGACCATCAGGCCCAGCGCCAGCAGCAGGCCGAGCGTCCGGCCAATGCGGGTGCCCCAGACTTCGATCGGATCGGTAGGATCGGCATCGGCCGCGGTGACGTGATCGTGCAGGCCTTTCGTGGCCCGCGCCACAAACGAGTTGCCGGCCGGATCCGTCTCGCGCGCCACGCGCTCGAGGATACGGCGCGATTCCTTCTCGCTGTCCTGGCGTTCCGCCATGATGATGTCCCGTTTCGACAGGACCTTATCGCGTTCGCACGGTCAATCACAGGGCCTTGCAACGGCATCGGGCGTGCCACGCAAGCGCCTGCCGGTCGAGCGTTTTCTTGCGCGCCGATTGTGGTAATGCTTCGCATGCAACTTCTACCGAGGGACCCCATCATGCTTGCCCAGCGCCTTGCCTCACCGTCCATGTTCCGCACGCTGCCCGCCTTCCTGATGATGGCGATCGTGCTGCCGCTGCTTGCCGGCTGCGGCTACAACACCATCCCGACGGCAGAGGAAAGCGCCAAGGCGGCATGGAGCGAGGTGCTGAACCAGTATCAGCGCCGCGCCGACCTCATCCCCAACCTGGTCGAGACGGTCAAGGGCTACGCCTCGCACGAAAAGGACACGCTCGACGCGGTGGTCGAAGCCCGCGCCAAGGCCACCCAGATCACGGTGACACCGGAAACGCTGAACGACCCCGAAGCCTTCAAGAAGTTCCAGGACAGCCAGGCCGGCCTGACCAGCGCGCTGTCGCGGCTCTTGGCCGTGGTCGAGAACTATCCCGACCTCAAGGCCAACCAGAATTTCCTGGCGCTGCAGGCGCAGCTCGAAGGCACCGAAAACCGCATCGCGGTGGCGCGACGCGACTACATCCTGGCGGTCAAGGACTACAATCTGACGCTGAGGACCTTCCCCTCGGTGCTGTGGGCGACCTTCTGGTTCCGTGGCAACCAGCCCTTCGCCAATTTCACCATCGAGGACGACAAGCTGCAGACGCCGAAGGTCGATTTCGGCACGAAGCAGGGCGGGTGATCGGCGGGCCAAACGTCGTGATCTTGCAGACCGATGAGGGGCGACGCGTCATTCGTCTTGTCGCCGTCGTGCTCCTCATCCTTGCGCTGCCATTCTCGGCCTTCGCCGCTGATCTCCCGGCGCTGACCGGCCGTGTCGTCGACAATGCGGGTATCATCGATGCGGCGACCAAGGCGGCGCTGACCCGGAAGCTTGCCGATTTCGAGACAAAAGGCTCCGACCAGATTGTTGTCGCGACGATTCCCAGCCTCGACGGCGAGGAGATCGAGCCTTACGCCAACCGGCTGTTCCGCTTCTGGAAACTCGGCCAAGCGAAGGAAAACAACGGCGTCCTGCTGCTGGTGGCGCCGAACGACCGCAAGATGCGCATCGAGGTCGGCTACGGCCTGGAAGGCACGCTGACCGACCTGCACACCAAGCTGATCATCGAAAACGACATGGTGCCGGCCTTCCGCGCCGGCGATTTCTCCGGCGGGATCAGCAAGGCCGTCGACGACATGATCATGGTGCTGGAAGGCAATCCGGAGGAGCTGGAGGCGCGCGGCGAGCGCAACCAGCAGGCGCCCTTCGATTCCGATGACCTGTTCTTCGCCGTCTTCGTCAGCATCTGGGCGATCATCTTCTTCGGCAGCATCGCGGTTTCCGTCCTGCCGCCGATCTTCGGCCGGAAGCTTGGGCCCGGCCGCTACCGCTGGCTCGGCATGACCTTCGAGCCAAGCCGGCGGTCTTCCCGTGGCGGCTGGTCCTCGGGTGGTTCCGGCGGTGGCTGGTCCTCGGGTGGTGGCGGCGGCGGCTTTTCCGGCGGCGGCGGTTCGTCCGGCGGCGGCGGCTCGTCGGGAGGCTGGTGACGGCATGACGATCCGCAGCATCAGCCTGTCGAGACCCGGCCGCTTCGCCTCGGCTGTCCTGATGGCTATGGCGGCGCTGTTCCTGGGGTTTGCGGCCCACGCCGCCGAGTTGCCGGCGCTGACCGGCCGTGTCGTCGACAATGCGGGTATCATCGATGCGGCGACCAAGGCGGCGCTGACGCGGAAGCTTGCCGATTTCGAGACAAAAGGCTCCGACCAGATCGTCGTCGCGACGATTCCCAGCCTCGATGGCGAAGAGATCGAGCCTTACGCCAACCGGCTGTTTCGCTTCTGGAAACTCGGCCAGGCGGGCGAGAACAATGGCGTGCTTTTGCTGGTGGCGAAGAACGACCGCAAGATGCGCATCGAGGTCGGCTACGGGCTGGAAGGCACGCTGACCGACCTGCACACCAAGCTGATCATCGAAAACGACATGGTGCCGGCGTTCCGGGCCGGCGATTTCTCGGGCGGCATAGAAAAGGCCGTCGACGACATGGTCATGGTGCTGGAAGGCAATCCGGAAGAACTGGAAGCGCGGGGCAAGCGCAATCCCGCCGATAACAGCACTTCCATCGATCCCATCGTGGGGGTGTTCCTGATCCTGTGGGCGACGATGTTCTTCGGCGGGCTGGCGATGGCGTTCCTGCCGCCGATGTTCGGCACAAAGCTGTCGCCGGGCGTGTACAAATGGCTGGGCATGACGTTTCGTTACGGCCGCGGACCGAGCGGGTCCTCGGGCCGCAGCGGCTGGACAACAGGTTCGTCGTCGAGCAGCGGCTGGTCGTCGGGAAGTTCGAGCAGTGGCTGGTCTTCGGGGTCAAGCAGCGGTGGCGGGTTTTCCGGCGGCGGCGGCTCATCCGGGGGTGGCGGTTCTTCAGGAAGCTGGTGAGACAGATCATGGCAACACGACCAATCAGCCCGCAGGATCATGAGCGCATCGCGACCGCGATCCGCGCCGCCGAATCGAAAACCGACGGCGAGATCTACTGCGTCGTGGCGCATGCCAGCGACGGCTATTTCTTCCCGGCCGCCTTCATGGCGACCATGGGCATGCTGATCGTCAGCCTGGCCGTCGGCTATGGGCTGGAAGCCTGGTGGCTGTCGATCCGGCTGCCGCATTTCGTCCTCGCCCAGCTCCTGGCGCTTGCCAGCGTGCTGGCCTTGTTGTGGGCGCTGCCCGGCCTGCGTATCCATCTGGTGCCAAGGCGGCTGCGCTATCAGGCGGCGCATGCCAACGCGATCAAGCAGTTCCTCGCCCGCAACGTCCACCGCACCACGGCGCGCACCGGGGTTCTGGTCTTCGTCTCCATCGCCGAGCGCTATGCCGAAGTGGTCGCCGACTCGGGCATCGACGCCAAGGTCGGCCAGCATGTCTGGGATGGCGTTGTGCGCGACCTTACGGCGCATGCCGGCGACGACCGGCTTGCCGACGGCTTCGTCAAGGCGATCGAGAGGGTGGGGGCGGTGCTGGCCGAGCATTTTCCGGTCACGGTGGGTGACAGCAACGAACTGGACGACCATCTGGTCGAAATCTGAGGGACTTCGAAGGCACCTCGCTGATGCGACGATCGCCTGTGAGAAAGCCGGCGGCGGGCCGCCCGGACTCTTGCAATCGGGCGATGCGGGTTTATGGTTAACAAATCATGAATACGCTGACCATCGACATCAGGAAGGCCGACCCGCGCGATGCCAGTGCCATCGCCGAGGTGCATCTGGAGGCCTGGCGCGGCGCCTATTCCGGCATTATTCCGCACCGCACCCTGACATCGATGATCAACCGCCGCGGCGCCGACTGGTGGGCGAATGCGATTCGCCGCGCCGCCACCGTTCTGGTGGTCGAAATCGGCGGCAAGATCGCCGGCTACGCGACGATCGGCAAGAACCGGGCCCGCGAACTGCGCCAGCAGGGCGAAATCTACGAATTGTACCTGCGTCCGGAATATCAGGGCATCGGGCTTGGCAGCCGGCTGTTCGCGGCGGCCAGGGCGCGTCTAGCCGATCATGGGCTGAAAGGCATGGTGGTGTGGGCGCTGGAAGACAACCAGAACGCGCTTGCTTTCTATGCCGGCGCCGGCGGCCGCGATGTCGCCGAGGGCGTCGAGATCTTCGAGCAGAAAGCGCTGAAGAAGGTCGCTTTCGTCTGGGAATGACAGCCCGGCTTTTCGGCCGCCCGCGTCTTCCGATCGTACCCAGCACCATTCGCCGCATTGCACCATGGCGCGCCGCCCGCTATCGATCTCTCATCAAAAGAGGGACAAAGCCATGCGCATTGAAGCCATAGCCAGCGGAAAGAATCCGCCTGAGGACGTCAACGTCATCATCGAGGTGCCGATCGGCGGCGAGCCGATCAAGTATGAGATGGACAAGGAGGCCGGCACGCTGTTCGTCGACCGCTTCCTGCACACCTCGATGCGTTACCCCGGCAATTACGGCTTCGTGCCGCACACGCTGTCGGGCGACGGCGATCCGATCGACGTGCTGGTCTGCAACACGCGCGCGCTGGTGCCGGGCTGCGTCATCAACGTGCGGCCGATCGGCGTGCTGATCATGGAAGACAATGCCGGCCAGGACGAGAAGATCATCGCCGTGCCGTCACCGAAGCTGACGCTGCGCTACGAGAACGTCACCGAATACACCCAGCTGCCCGACATCACTCGCCAGCAGGTGCAGCACTTCTTCGAGCACTACAAGGATCTCGAGCCCGGCAAATGGGTCAAGATCGAAGGCTGGCACGATTCCAAATATGCCAAGAAGATGATCGTCGACGCGATCGAGCGGGCCAAGGCGGGCAAGTAGCTACGGGCGCGATGGCCAATCCCCGCCGTGCTCAGTTATCCACCCGGCCGAAAGCCGGCACGTTGCCGATGACGGTGTGCCTGTCCTTGCCGCAGGCGAAGGTTCGCGCCTTGTCGTCGGCAAGCTTGCGCGCCTGATCGTTGGCGCCTGGATTGCCGGTGGCAAGCACCAGGCCGACAGTGCAGCCGTCGCGGGCCCCCATTTGGCCGACCTTGGCGACGAGCAGTACCTCGGTCGGTTTTTTTTCGTCATCCGCGTTGCTGATCGAGCGGCGATGGATGACGGCAAAGGGCACCGCGGTCTCGCCCTTGGTCTCGATGCGCCATTCGATCTTGGCTCCGGATGAATTGAAACCGGAAAAGCTCTCCCAGGCCGTCGTCATGTCGCCACCGGGCGGAAAACCGTAGAACAGCGATTCACGAGCATCGTCATAGGCAATCAGCACGGGATAGCCGCGGTAACCCGAACAGGCGAGTTGGGCCCAGTCGCCGTCGCCTTCCTCGGCCTGCGCGTAGGTCACGCAGTCCTTCTTCGAGTCGAGATCGGTGTAGGCGCTTGCAATGCCATCGGCGTGTGCAGCCTGGCAGAAGCCGGCGAGGGTGAGCAGAATCAGCAGGCTACGCATCGCGGACATCTCCGTTGCAGGGCATCGCAGCGTAGCGCCAAATGCTATTTCTTCAAGCTGGCTTCGATCAGCAGATCGGCGTTGCGGGCGACCGACTGGGCCGGGCCGCCGAGCCCGAACAACTGGCCGCTGATATAGGCGCCTTCGATCAGGAGCAGCAGGCCGTCGCCCAGCGTGTCAGGGTCTTGCGCGCCCATCGCAACCGCCATGGCGCGCAGGCGGCGGCGCAATTCCTGCTTGTTGGCCTCGCTGACCACGCGGGCCGGATGGCTGTGGTCGGGATATTCGACCGCCGCATTGGTCATGCCGCAGCCGCGATAGTCCGCCACTTGCGTGCGCTTGCCGATGCGGGTCAGGAAGGCCTTGAGCTGCGCGCGCGGGTCGCCGGGATGAGCGGCGACCGCCTCGTCGAAACGCTCCCAGTATTCAAGATCGTATTGCCTGAGATAGGAAGCGGCCAACTCATCCTTGGACGGAAAGCTGCGATAGAGGCTGGGCTTGGTGACGCCGGCGCGTTTGACGATCTCGTCGACGCCGATCGCCCTGATGCCGCGCCGGTAGAACAGATCATAGGCCACATCGAGTATCTTCTTGGCGGCTTTCGGCGGCGCCGATGCATGACCGTCGCTGATGGTCAGATCAATATTTTTGTCCGTTGGCATCGTGTGACTCGATTGACAATGTTACCGATCGGTACGTATACCTGTCCGCAACCTGTAACGTACCGGTCAGTAACATGATAACTCAATCTCGTCCCTTTGGCCAGCGCTACGCCTTCGTCGTGGTCGGAATCATCTTTCTCTGCCTGCTGGTCGCGGCCGGCCTGCGGTCCGCACCCGCCGTCATGATGCTGCCGCTGGAGAATAGCTTTGGCTGGCGGCGCGACGTCATCTCGCTGGCCGCTGGTGTCGGCATCCTGCTTTACGGTCTCACCGGTCCATTCGCCGCGGCGCTGATGGAGCGCATCGGGCTGCGGCGCACGCTGCTCGCCTCCCTGATGGTGATGTCGGGCTCTACCGCCCTCAGCCTGCTGATGACCAAGCCCTGGCATCTGTTCATCACCTGGGGCGTGTTCTCGGGCATCGGTTCCGGCGCTGTCGCCAGCGTGCTCGGCGCCACCATCGTCAATCGCTGGTTCAAGACCAATCGCGGCCTTGTCATGGGATTGATGTCGGCCTCCAGCGCATCGGGGATGCTGGTGTTCCTGCCGCTGATCGCCGCGTTGGCGCAGTCGGGCGGCTGGCAGCCGGTCGTCATTGCGGTGGCGATCGCCGCCGCGGCCCTGATACCGCTGGTCTGGCTGCTGGTGCCGGAGCGGCCGGCCTCGATCGGCATGGTGCGCTACGGCGCCGATGCCGACGACCTGCCGCCGGCTCCGCCCGCGTCACAGGGCAATTTCCTCGCGCATACGTTCTCGACGCTGCGCCGCGCCGCCGGCACGCGGGTGTTCTGGTATCTGTTCGCCACCTTCTTCGTCTGCGGCTTCACCACCAACGGGCTGGTCGGCACGCATCTGATCGCGTTCTGCGGCGACATGGGCATCGGCGAGGTGCAGGCCGCCGGCCTGCTGTCGATGATGGGCATTTTCGACCTGATCGGCACGACGCTGTCGGGCTGGCTCACCGACCGCTACGATCCGCGCAAGCTGCTTGGCGTCTATTACGGCATTCGCGGCCTGTCGCTGATCTACCTGCCCTATTCCGGCTTCTCGGCGACCAGCCTGATCATCTTCGCCGTGCTCTACGGCCTCGACTGGATCGCCACCGTGCCGCCGACGCTAAGGCTCGCCAACGAGGCGTTCGGCGATCGCAGCGGACCGATCGTGTTCGGCTGGATCGTCGCCGGCCACCAGATCGGTGCGGCGACCGCGGCGGCTTTCGGCGGCACCATGCGCGAATTGCAAGGCAATTACGAACTGGCCTTCCTGATTGCCGGCATGACGGCGATTGCCGCCGCCTGTATCTCGCTGCTGATCAATACAAATCGCCCGGCGTTTGATCCGGAGCCGCAAGCGGCTTGAGCTGCTCTTCCCTTCTCCCCTTGTGGGTCCCACAAGGGGAGAAGGGAAGATGTGGTTGTTACCAAAACTTCATCGTCCCGAGATGCGCCTGAAACATTGACGCTGGACCTTGGTGGCACCGTTCAAGCCATCCAGGAAACAGCCATGAACAAGCTTTCGATGACCCGCCGCGCCTTCGTCACGTCCGCCAGCGCCATTGGCCTGGCCGGGGTCTCGAGCCTGGCGCTGCCATACTATTCGCGTGCCAATCAGCGGCCGGCCTTCACCCATGGCGTCCAGTCGGGCGATGTCGACGCCATCAGCGGCATGGTGTGGACGCGCACCGACCGCCCGTCGCGCGTCATGTTCGAGGTGTCGTCGACGGAGAATTTCGCCAATGCGACGCGCCTGGCACCGCTCGATACATCACCGGCCAGCGACTATACGGTCAAGCGGCTTCTCACCGACCTCGCTTCCGATCAGGACATCTTCTACCGCATGACGTCAGCCGATCTAGCCGACATCAACGCCGTTTCCGAGCCGATCACAGGTCGCTTCAGGACGGCGCCGGCGTCGAAGCGCGACATCCGCTTTGCCTGGTCGGGCGACACAGCCGGCCAGGGCTGGGGCATCGACGAGACCGGCATGAAGACCTACGCCACGATCGGCAGGCACACGCCCGATTTCTTTCTGCATTCGGGCGACACCATCTATGCCGACGGCGCCATGAAGGACGAGGTCGACCTGCCCGGCGGCGGCAAGTGGAAGAACGCCGTGCTGATCGACGGCAAGCGCAAGGTCGCCGAGACGCTGGACGAATACCGGGACCAATGGAAATACAACATGATGGACAGGAACGTGCTCGGCCTGAGCGCCATCTGCCCGACCTTCTACCAGTGGGACGACCACGAAGTTCTGAACAACTGGTCGGACTCGAAGGACCTCAGCGCCGACAATCGCTACACGGAGAAGTCCATCCACGTGCTGGCGGCCCGTGCGGCGCGCGCCTTCCACGAGATGACGACGATCCGCTACGAGCCGTCCGAGCCCGGCCGCGTCTATCGCAAAATCGCTTACGGGCCGCTGCTCGACGTGTTCTTCCTCGACATGCGGTCCTATCGCGGCCCCAACGGTCCGGACATGCAAGATGAGATGACACCGCAATCGCGCATACTGGGCGAACAGCAGACGAAATGGCTGAAGCGCGAACTGGCGAATTCGAAGGCGACCTGGAAAATCATTGCCGCCGACATGCCGCTCGGCCTCGTCGTCTGGGACGACGGCGCCAAGAAAGTCGGTGCCGAAGCGGTCAGCAATGGCGATAGTGGCTTGCCAAAGGGACGCGAGCTCGAGATCGCCGACCTGCTGCGCTTCATCAAGAACGCCGGCATCAGCAACACAGTCTGGCTGACCGCCGACGTGCATTACACGGCCGCCCACCACTACAACCCGGACAAGGCGCGGTTCCAGGATTTCAATCCGTTCTGGGAATTCGTCTCGGGCCCGATCCATGCCGGCACGTTCGGCCCCAATGATTTTGACATGACATTCGGGCCGGAGCTGAAGTTCATCAAGGCGCCGACCGCCGAACAGGGTCAGAACCTGCCGCCATCGGCGGGCCTGCAATTCTTCGGGCTAGTCGATATTTCAGGCGCCAGCGAGCAGATGACGGTGCGGCTGATGGATCGCGACGACAACGAACTGTTCAAGGTGACGCTCGACCCGGTGCGGTCGGCGTAAGCGCGCGGTCTGTTGGAAAAGCGTCCCGGACGCCCGCCACGTCTTAGTCTGGGTAGCAGACCATTGGAATGTTCGGCCAGACGGCGCTGTCGCAGTTGGCGGTATCCTGCCTATGCTTGAAGGAGGCGCTGACCGGGCCGGTCACCATCGGGTCGACACCGTCGGGTGCGTCGGCGAAGACCTGCTCGGCTGTCTGCGTGCCGGACTGCGCGACGGGGCGCGTCTCGCGCAGCGTCGCGGCCGACTGCGCGGCGTTGGCGGCCAGCAGGATTGCAAAGGCCGCGGACGCGATGAGTGGCCAAAATCGGTTGAGCTTATCGGTCATGATTTTCGAACTGCCCGGGCCCGGAAAGGTTCCCGCCTTGGTTAACAAAATCATCTCACACGCGGATGCTTAAGATTTGATGAGTATTTGGTGGCGCGCCTCCTCTTTCGCAACTGCGAAAAACCCTGTATGAGCCGCGCAACCGAAAGAGGCAGCGCCTTTTGGCCTGCTGCCTGCAACGCTTCCGAGACCAGAACATGAAAATCCGTAATATCGCGATCATCGCGCACGTCGACCATGGAAAAACCACCCTCGTCGACCAATTGCTCCGCCAATCCGGCTCCTTCCGGGACAACCAGCGTGTCGCCGAACGCGCCATGGATTCCAACGACCTCGAAAAGGAACGCGGCATCACCATCCTGGCCAAGGCGACCTCGGTCGATTGGAAGGACACCCGCATCAACATCGTCGACACCCCCGGCCACGCCGATTTTGGCGGCGAGGTCGAACGCATCCTGTCGATGGTGGACTCAGCCATCGTGCTGGTCGACGCGGCCGAAGGGCCGATGCCGCAGACCAAATTCGTCGTCGGCAAGGCGCTCAAGGTCGGCCTGAAGCCGATTGTCGTCATCAACAAGATCGACCGTCCGGACGCCCGCCATGTCGAAGTGGTCAACGAGGTGTTCGACCTGTTCGCAGCGCTCGACGCCACCGACGAGCAGCTCGACTTCCCGATTCTGTACGGTTCGGGCCGTGACGGGTGGGTTTCGGAAAATCCAGAAGGACCGAAGGATCAGCAGTTGGCGCCGCTGTTCGACCTCGTCATCAAGCATGTGCCGGCGCCGACCGTGCATCCCGGCCCGTTCCGCATGATCGGCACCATCCTGGAAGCCAATCCGTTCCTCGGCCGCATCATCACCGGCCGCATCGAATCAGGCACGTTGAAGTCCAACCAGCCGGTCAAGGTGCTGCACCATGACGGCACGCTGGTCGAAACCGGCCGTATCTCCAAGATCCTCGCTTTCCGCGGCCTTGAGCGCCAGCCGATCGAAGAAGCCCAGGCGGGCGATATCGTCGCCATTGCCGGCCTGTCGAAAGGCACCGTCGCCGACACGTTCTGCGATCCGGCGGTGAGCGAGCCGCTGCATGCGCAGCCGATCGATCCGCCGACCGTGACCATGTCCTTCCTCGTCAATGACAGTCCGCTGGCCGGCACCGAAGGCGACAAGGTGACCAGCCGCGTCATCCGCGACCGCCTGCTGCGCGAGGCCGAAGGCAATGTCGCGCTGAAGATCGAGGAATCGCCCGACAAGGATTCGTTCTTCGTCTCCGGCCGCGGCGAATTGCAGCTGGCCGTGCTGATCGAGACGATGCGCCGCGAAGGCTTTGAGATCGCCGTGTCGCGTCCGCGCGTCGTCATGCAGAAGAGCGAAAATGGCGAGCTTCTCGAGCCGGTCGAGGAAGTCGTCATCGACGTCGACGAGGAGCATGCCGGCATCGTCGTGCAGAAGATGTCGGAGCGCAAGGCCGAGATGGTCGAACTGCGTCCGTCGGGCGGCAACCGCCAGCGCATCGTCTTCCACGCGCCGACGCGCGGCCTGATCGGCTACCAGTCGGAACTGTTGACCGACACGCGCGGCACGGCCGTGATGAACCGGCTGTTCCATGCCTATGAGCCCTACAAGGGCGAATTGCCTGGCCGCACCAACGGTGTGCTGATCTCCAACGAGCAGGGCGAGGCGGTGGCCTACGCCATGTGGAACCTGGAAGACCGCGGCCCGATGGTCATCGACCCGGGCGTCAAGGTCTATCAGGGCATGATCATCGGCATCCATTCCAGAGACAACGATCTCGAAGTGAACGTGCTCAAGGGCAAGAAGCTGACCAACATCCGCGCCGCCGGTAAGGACGAGGCGGTGAAGCTGACCCCGCCGATCCGCATGACGCTGGAGAAGGCCTTGGCCTGGATCCAGGACGACGAACTGGTCGAAGTGACGCCGAAGACGATCCGGCTGCGCAAGCTCTATCTCGACCCGAACGAGCGCAAGCGATTCGAGAAGTCGGCCAAGGCGGTCGGCGCGGCATAAGCTTCTTTATTTCCAAACGACTGAGAGGGGCGGAGCAAACCAATGCTCCGCCCCTCTTTCGTTCATCCACCGGCAGCCGACATAATGTCGTCCTGGTCTACTTCACCGGCCAGATCCATGCGGATGGTCATTCCCTGGCGGGCCGGCTTGCGCAAGGCTTTGGCACCGTCGGGATGAACGACCAGCAATCGTCGCTCTTCCAGCGCTTGAAGCCGTGATCGCGAGATGCCGAGTTCGCCGGCGAGCAGCCGATCGAGTCGCAGCGACGTCGGTATTTCGAGGCCAAGCTGGAGTTCCAGCGCGGTTGCCGTCTCCCTTGCGCCGCCAAGCCTGCGCTTGTGAACGGCGACATCGGGAAATTCCTCGAGGCGCCCGATCCGGTTTCGCAGCGCGACGACATCGAAGGCATGGCGGCGGGCCAGTCCCGGATCGTTGCTTTCGAGCGCCCGCAGCAAAGCAGGCTCGATGTCGCGGCGGTTACAGCGCTCGAAAATGCCGAAATTCCAGGAATTGTCGCAGTCGATGCAGCGGTAGATCAGCCAGACATCGATGCGCTTGCCGTTGGCGTTGACGCGGAATTTCCCGCTGCTGCAATAGGCTTTCACAGTGCCACAGCGATTGCAGTTGATGAGCGGTCGCGGTGCGATTTTGGGCGCGATCGCCCAGTGGATGCGCAGAAATCCAGACATGCCGATAAGCCCTTCCCGTCGGGAAGTTCATCAGACCGGCGATGTCGAGATGCCCATGCGGGCACGGCGTGGCGGTAGGCTGCGGTTTTTGGAAATCAGGTGTCACGGGCAACAGCCGCGCGACGCGGTTCAGCAGTGCCAAACCGGTCTCGAACCGCCGCCCAGAGGAACACATGAACATGAAAACAGACACCGCGAATGCGGCGTCATGCAGTGTGTCGGGGGAGTTGACGAGACCGGCGGTTACGTAGGCAAAGTGAAGCTCAAAATTGTTTCGCGGCAGCACTTCTAGCGGCGGGATGCAGGCCGGGCAAGGGGTTCGGCAGTTGATGCATAACAAGAGTCGCACAGTTGCTGATGTCGGCGCCGCCCCTCATCTGCCTGCCGGCATCTTCTCCCCGTATAGTGACCTATCGGATTCACACATCTTTCTGCGGCGGCTAAAGAGACGTGAAATCAAAGACTTAAGTGAGGGCGATGTTGTCATGATCTCTTGGCGGCGCTAGGATGCAGGCGTTGAAAATGCTGGCATTTTTGACCTACCGTCCATGAGCGGAAAGAGATGTGTGAATGCCATAGGTATAGTGACGGGGAGAAGGGGGCTGGCCGCAACCTTGGCACCCTTCCGCAACGTTGGAGATTGGCGAAATCCTTTGCGAAGGCGTCCTTCTCCCCGTCACTATACGGGGAGAAGATGCCGGCAGGCAGATGAGGGCGGCGCAAACGCCTCTTCAGAGGCGAAATTTCGCTGCCAAATCGCCGTCGATCGGCTATCTTTCGCTCTCCAACGTTGAAGACCCTGGCCATGCACCTCACATCGCTCCTGATCTTCGCCGCCGCCTTGTTCGTTGCCGCCGGCTCGCCCGGTCCATCGATCGCGGCGCTCGTCGCGCGCGTCATCTCGAAAGGTTTTCGCGACGTGTTCCCGTTCCTGCTCGCCATGTGGATCGGCGAGGGCATCTGGCTGTCGCTGGCGGTATTCGGGCTGGCCGTGGTGGCGCAGACCTTCCATTTCGCCTTTGTCGTCGTGAAATGGGTCGGCGTCGCCTACCTCGCCTACCTTGCCTGGAAGATGTGGACCGCACCTGTCGATGCGAAAGAGGGCGAGATGCCGCGCGAGGATTCTCCGGCAAAGCTGTTCTTCGCCGGCATGGCGGTGACGCTCGGCAATCCCAAGATTATGATGTTCTATCTGGCACTGCTGCCGACCATCATCGACCTCGCTTCCGTCAGCATCGTCGGCTGGGTCGAGTTGACGGCGACCATGGCCGTGGTGCTGGTCGCCATCGATCTGGCCTGGGTGCTCGCCGCATCACAGGCGCGCAAGCTCCTCAGGAGCAAGCGCGCCATGAAGATCGCCAACCGCATCAGTGCCACGACGATGGCCGGCGCGGCCGCGGCGATCGCGGGGCGGTCATAACCCGTCACATCATCTCAATGATGGGCGCGATCTCGACGCTGAAACCCGGGTCCATCAGGATCGGGCAATCCTTGGCCTTGGCTACGGCATCGTCGATATCTTTCGCTTCGACGATCGTGTAGCCGGCAGTCGGATTGCTGCCGCCATTGTTCTCGACCTTGCCGCCGGGTAGCACCATCTTCGACATGCCGACCGGATTGCCGCCGTCGACCACGGCCGAGCCGAGCTTGCCGTACCAGCCGTTCCAGGCGTCCATTGCCGCTTTCCGCTCGGCCTCGTCGGTCGGCATCTTGCCCGAGCCATGATAGACGTAGAGATACTTCGCCATGTTCTCCTCCCTTGGTGAGCGGCATCGAACCGGCATGCGGTCATGCCGCCTGCCGATCATCGGACCAAACCGGCAAACAAGCAATGAGAATGCGAGACAGCTAATATAAGGCCCAGTCGGGTTGCAGCCGCCAGCCTCACCGCGCCATAGCGTGATATTCGTCGTTTGGCCGCATATCGATCGCCGCGGCCACCCGGTTCGACATGTTGAAGAAGGCCGCGGTCGAGGCGATGTCCCAGATGTCGCGATCGGTGAAGCCGGCCTTGCGAAGTGCTGCCCGATCGGCCTCGACAATCTTCGCCGGCTCCTCGGTCAACTTGACGGCGAATTCGAGCATTGCGGTCTGCTTGGGCGAAAGATCGGCGGCGCGGAAATTCATCACCATCATTTCGCCGAGCGCCGGATCGCCGGACAACTGGCGTACCGCCGCGCCATGCGCGGTTAGGCAATAGTAGCAATGATTTATCGAAGAGACGGCGACCGCGATCATCTCGCGCTCCAGCTTCGACAGGCCCGAGTCTCCGAGCATCAGGTCGTTGTACATGTCGGTGAAAGCACGCAGCCTCTTGTCGTCGAAGGCGTAGGCGCGCAGCACGTTGGGGACGAGGCCGAGCTTCTCCTCGCATTTGGCGAAATAGTTTTTCGTCGCCTCGCTCAGCTCTCCCAGGGCAAGGTCGAGCGCGGTGATTTTGCCGGTCATGGCTCATTTCTCCTCGTTGGACGGCGTCTTGTTGCCGAATTCCGATATTTCTTTGCAAGCCGTCAAACCTTTGTCGCCAAACAGCGGTCATCTGCTACCATAGTCGTAAAAGCATTGACGGGAGGGAAGTGCCTCATGGCCAGCGTGAAATCCGCGAGCAAGCCGAAGAAAAAAACCACGGCAGCGACAAAAGCGGAGGAAAGGCCAGCCAGGCTCGCCGATTATCTGCTCGCCCGCGCGCCGGCTGAAGATCTCGCCGCCTATGAAATGGCCGATCTCGAACGCGCCGCCGATCTCGCCGGCCAGGCAATCGCCGTTCACAAAAAAGGCGAGTGCGTCGTCGCCGTCGATGCCGATTCCGGCGTTGTCCGAGACGGCCGCCCGGTGACGGTCATCACGGTCGTCAACGACAACATGCCGTTCCTGTTCGATTCCATCCTTGGCGAAATCACCGAGACATCAGGCGAGCCGATGCTGGTTACCCATCCGGTCATCGTGGTTCGTCACGGCAAAGGCGGTGTGGAAGAGATCCTCGGCGACGGCAATTTCGCCAAGGATGACGGCAGCCACGACCGGCTGAGCGTCATCCATGTCCACATACCGCGGCTGACCGCGGAGCAGGCGAGCGGATTGACCGAGCGGTTGCGCAAGACGCTCCGCCAGGTTCATGCCGCCGTCCACGACTGGAGACCGATGCTGGCCCGCCTCGATCAGGCGATTTCCGAATTCCGCTATTCGGCGGTGCCGCTCGACAAGAAGAGCGTTGCCGAGGCGATCGCTTTCCTCGAGTGGCTGCGCGACGACAATTTCACCTTCCTCGGCATGCGCGAGTTCAAATACACCGGCGGCGAGGAGAGCGGCACACTGGAGCGCGCCGACAAGGCCGGCCTCGGCATCCTCGCTGATCCCGATGTGCTGGTGCTCAGGCGCGGCACCGAAGCGGTGACGACAACGCCGGAGATCCGCGCCTTCCTGCATGGGCCGGAGCCGCTGATCGTCACCAAGGCCAATGCCAAGTCTTCCGTGCATCGCCGCATCTATCTCGATTACATTGGCGTCAAGACCTATACCGCCAAGGGCACTCTGGCGGGCGAATTGCGCATGGTCGGCCTGTTCACCTCGACCGCCTACACGCGCTCGGTGATGAAGATCCCTTATCTCCGGTCAAAGGCCGAAACCATCATCGCCAAGTCCGGCTTCGACCGGCACGACCACTCCGGCAAGGCGCTGATCAATGTGCTGGAAAGCTATCCGCGCGACGAATTGTTCCAGGTGCCGGTGCCGATCCTGAGGAAGCACGCCGCCGCCATTCTCGGCCTGGTCGAGCGACCGCGCGTGCGGGCGCTGGTGCGCGCCGACCAGTTCGACCGCTTCGTCTCGATCCTCGTCTTCGTGCCGCGCGACCGTTACGACAGCGTGGTGCGCGAGAAGATCGGCCTCTATCTGAAAACCGTGTTCGAAGGCCGGCTGTCGGCCTACTACCCGGCATTCCCCGAAGGCGGGCTGGCGCGCGTGCACTTCATCATCGGCCGTTCCGGCGGCAAGACGCCGAAGGTCGAGCAAGCGACGATCGAAGCCGCGATCCGCGACATCGTGCGTACTTGGGAAGATGCGCTTTCAGATGCGGCGGAGGCCAATGGCGCCGACCAGATGTTGAAGAGCATCGCCGCGCGGCTGCCGGAAAGCTACCGCGATTCGTTTAGCGCGGCGGTAGCGCTGGCCGATGCCGGGCGCATTGCCAAAATCAGCGCCGGCAATCCGATCGCCATCAACTATTATCGCCATGGCGAGCAGAAGCCGCACCAGGCAGCGCTGAAGATCTATCACCACGGCAGCCCGGTGGCGCTGTCGCGGCGCGTGCCGGTGCTGGAAAACATCGGCTTCCGCGTCATCAGCGAACGCACCTTCGAAGTCGGTGATGGCCAGTCCGGCCAGATCAGTAGCGATCAGCCCGGCATGATCATTAGTGATCAGCCCGGCATGATCAGTAGTGATCAGCCAAGCCGGGTCTTCATCCACGACATGGAGCTGGAGAACAGCTACGGCAAGCCAATCGATCTGACCGATGGTGGAGCGCTGTTCGAGGACGCGTTCTTGTCCGTCTGGCGCGGCGACGTCGACAATGACGGCTACAATGGCCTTGCCCAGACCGCGGGCCTGTGGTCGGGCGAGATCACCGTCCTGCGCGCCTATGGCCGCTATCTGCAGCAGGTTGGCATTCCGCAAAGCCAGGATTTCATCGCCGCCGCGCTCAATCGCTATCCCGATATCGCGCGCGGCCTGCATGCGCTGTTCATCGCCAGGCTTGGCCCGACAGCCGAGACCGAAGGCGTGGTGGCGGCAAAGCACCTCAAGGCAAAGATCAAGGACGCGCTGGAAGACGTTCCCAACATCGACGACGACACCATCATCCGGCGCTATCTCAATCTGATCGAAGCCTCGCTGCGCACTAATCATTTCGTTGCCGATACGAAAGAGAAAGGCCAGTCGCTGGCGATCAAGCTCGATTCGCATGCGGTGGAAGGATTGCCGGCGCCGCGGCCGTGGCGGGAGATCTTCGTCTACGGCTCCGAGGTCGAGGGCCTGCATCTGCGCTTCGGCCCGGTGGCGCGCGGCGGCCTGCGCTGGTCGGATCGCGCCCAGGACTATCGCACCGAGGTGCTCGGCCTGGTCAAGGCCCAGCAGGTCAAGAATGCCGTCATCGTGCCGGTCGGCGCCAAAGGCGGCTTCTACCCGAAGAAGCTGCCGATGACCGCCGGCCGTGACGCGATCTTCGAGGCCGGCACCTCGGCCTACAAGAACTTCGTCTCCAGCCTGCTGTCGATCACCGACAATATCGGCCTCGAGGGTGTCATCCCGCCGGCCGGCGTCGTGCGCCGCGACCCGGACGATCCGTATTTCGTCGTTGCCGCCGACAAGGGCACGGCGACCTTCTCCGACATCGCCAACGCCATCAGCGAGCGGCACGGCTTCTGGCTCGACGACGCTTTCGCCAGCGGCGGCTCGGCCGGCTACGACCACAAGAAGATGGGCATCACCGCCAAAGGCGCATGGGAAGCCGTCAAGCGGCATTTCCGAGAGATCAACCGCGATATCCAGACCTCGCCTTTCACTGTCGTCGGTGTCGGCGACATGTCGGGCGACGTGTTCGGCAACGGCATGCTGTTGTCGCCGAAGACCCGGCTGATCGCCGCCTTCGATCATCGCGACATCTTCATAGATCCCGATCCGGACATGGCCGCGTCGATGGCCGAACGCGAGCGCATGTTCGCTCTCCCCCGCTCGAGCTGGCAGGACTACGACAAGACCAAACTGTCGGAAGGCGGCATCATCGTCTCGCGCAACCAAAAGTCGATCACCCTGCCGGCTGCGGCGGCGGCAGCGATCAGCCTTGGCAAGACGACCGCCACGCCGGTCGAGATCATGACCGCCATCCTGAAGGCGCCGGTCGATCTTCTGTGGTTCGGCGGCATCGGCACGTATTTGCGAGCATCGACCGAGACCAATGCCGAGGTCGGCGACCGCGCCAACGATGCCATCCGCGTGACCGCGCTGGACGTGCGCGCCAAGGTGATCGGCGAGGGTGCCAATCTCGGCGTCACCCAGCGGGCGCGCATCGAGTTCGGCATGAACGGAGGCCGTTGCAATTCCGACGCCATCGACAATTCCGGCGGCGTCAACTGCTCCGACGTCGAGGTCAACATCAAGATCGCGCTGGCGTCAGCCATGCGCAAGGGATCGTTGACGCGCCCTGCTCGCAACAAGCTGCTGGCCGAGATGACGGACGAGGTCGGCTCGCTCGTCCTGTCCAACAACTACCAGCAGACGCTGGCACTTTCGATCGCCCGCAAGCGCGGCCTCGCCGACATCGCGCATCAGAGCCGTTTCATGACGGCGCTGGAGGCGCGCGGCCTGCTCGACCGCGCCGTCGAGACGCTGCCGTCGCCGGCGGCGCTCGCCGAGCGCGAAGCGCGCGGCGAACCGTTGACCAGGGCCGAGCTCGGCGTGCTGCTCGCCTATGCCAAGATCGTGCTGTTTTCCGACATCGTCGCCAGCGACGTGCCTGATGACGCGCATTTCGACCGCGACCTGATGGGTTATTTTCCCGATCGGATGGCGAAGAAATATGCCGCCGAAATCCACGGCCACCGGCTGCGCCGCGAGATCATTACGCGCGTCGTCGCCAACGATCTGGTCAATCGCGGCGGCCCGTCCTTCGTCAACCGGCTGCAGGAGGCCACGGGGCGCACCGCCGCCGACGTGGTGCGGACCTTCGCGGTGGTGCGCGACGGTTTTGCCTTGCCGGCGCTCTATCGCGAGATCGACGCGCTCGACAACCAGATCGATGGCCAGGTGCAGCTCGATCTCTATCAGATGGTCAGCCGGCTGATCTATGTGACCAGCGGCTGGTATCTGAAGAACGATGTCGGCACGGCAGCCCTTGGCCAGCGCATCGCCGAACTGCTGGAAGCCCGCAAGGCGCTGGAGCCCAAGCTCGTTTCGCTGCTGCCGGCCTTCTCGCGCGAGCGGATCGAGGAGAAGCGGCACGGGCTGTTCAAGAGCGGCGCGCCTGAAAGGCTGGCCGAGCAGCTGGCACTGAGCGAGGTGGCGGAACTCGTCCCCGACATCGCGCTGACGGCGCGCACCGCCGGCGCCGACATCGTCGCCGCGGCCAGGGCGTTCTTCGCGGTCAGCGATGCCTTCCGTATCCCGCGCGTCGAGGACGCGGCGCGCTCGATCACGCCGTCGGACTATTACGACCAGCTGGCGCTTTCGCGCGCCACCGACATGATCGGCGCCGCGCGGCGCGGCATCGCGGTGGCGGCGCTCACCGGTCATGCCAAGACGGCCGATCCGGTGGCGGCCTGGCTGGAAGCTGGCGGGGAGCGGGTGGCGCGCATCCGCGAGCGGCTGCAGGCGCTGACCGAAGGCGGCGACATCACCGTGTCGCGGCTGTCGGTCGCTTCCGGGTTGATGAGCGACTTGACGGGGATGTGAGTTGGTTTGTTTTCACCCGGCTGTCGCCACTTTTTCCCCGCATAGCGACGAGGGAAGGGATTCGGCCGCAATGCTGGCTTTCTCGCGACGCCGATGATTGGCGAAACCGTCAATGACGACGTCTTTCTGTCCGTCGCTATACCGGGAGAAATGCCCGGCAGAGCCATGAGGGCGGCGCAATGCTTGATATTTGCATGAATGCTGGAAAAATGCAGACATGGCGCCCGACAAGGGCACGGCCGGGGGAATCATCATGGCGGTAGAGGCGGTGCAGCGCGCGTCTGGACGTGGTATCTGGGGATGGATGCTGTTCGACTGGGCCGCGCAGCCGTTCTTCACGGTCATCACCACCTTCATCTTCGGGCCGTACTTCGTCTCACGCATGGCGAGCGATCCGGAAACCGGCCAGGCGGCCTGGGGTTACGGCATTGCCGCGGCGGGCCTGGTCATCGCCGTGCTGTCGCCGATCCTGGGCTCGATCGCCGATCAGACCGGCCCACGCAAGCCGTGGATTGCGTTCTTCGCCGCGGTCAAGGTCACCAGCCTTAGCCTGCTTTGGTTCGCGGCTCCCGGTTCGAACCTTTTCCTGGTCGTGTTCTTGTTCTCGCTGGCGTCGGTCGCGGCCGAGTTTTCGACCGTGTTCAACGATTCGATGATGCCGCGCCTGGTGCCGAAGAGCGAGATCGGCCGGATTTCCAACATGGCGTGGGGCCTTGGTTATCTCGGCGGCATGATCGCGCTGATCTTCGTGGTCGCCTGCATGGCCGGTTCGCCGGAGACGGGCAAGACGATCATCGGCATCGACCCGCTGTTCGGGCTCGACCCGAAACTCGGCGAGGACGCCCGCGCCACCGGGCCGCTGTCGGCCGGCTGGTACTTCCTGTTCATCCTGCCGATGTTCTTTTTCACGCCCGACGCCCTCAAGGGCCTGCCGATCGGCCCGGCGGTGCGAGAGGGGTTGGCTGAGCTGAAAGTAACACTGAGTGAGGTGCGCAAGCGCAGCGGTATCTTCCGCTTCCTTGTCGCCCGCATGATTTATCAGGACGGCGTCAACGCGCTGCTGGCGCTGGGTGGTACGTTTGCGGCTGCAATGTTCCACTGGTCGATCACCGAGATCGGCATTTTTGGCATCATTCTCAATGTCGTCGCCATCTTCGGCTGCCTGGTTGCAGCCCGTCTCGACACGGCGCTTGGCTCAAAAACCATCGTGATGATCTCACTGGTCCTGCTCGGCATCGCCACGATCGGCATCGTCTCGACCGGACCGGGCTACACGCTGTTCGGCCTCTGGATGATGCCCGGACCAGACAGCGGCGGCCTGTTCGGTACGGCGGCGGAAAAGGCCTACATCTTCTTCGGCCTGTTGATTGGCGTGGCTTTCGGGCCGGTGCAGGCGTCGTCGCGTTCCTACATGGCGCGCAGCGTTACCGCCGCCGAATCCGGCCGCTATTTCGGAATTTATGCGCTTGCCGGGCGGGCGACCAGTTTCCTGGCGCCGTTCATGGTCGCGTCCGTCACCTTGGCCAGTGGCTCGGCGCGCCTCGGAATGGCGGTGATCGTGCTGTTCCTTGGGCTCGGCATGGCGATCCTGGTCAAGACGCCCTATCCGGCGGATCGACCGGCGGAGTGAGTTTACCCTCCCCCTTGTGGGGAGGGTCGATCCGCGAAGCGGAGCGGGGTGGTGGTGCGGCGCCGCCCCCACCCCGTCTCACGAATTTTGCTTCGCAAAAATCGTTCACCGACCCTCCCCACAAGAGGGAGGGTAAGGTACTCAATGCCGGAAATGCCTCACGCCCGTAAAGACCATGGCGATGCCATGCTCGTCGGCGGCGGCGATGACGTCCTTGTCGTTCATCGAGCCGCCAGGCTGGATTACGGCAGTGGCGCCCGCGGCGATGGCGGCCAGCAGTCCGTCGGCGAAGGGGAAGAAGGCGTCGGAAGCGACGACCGAGCCCTTGGTCAGCGGTTCGGCAAGGCCCGCAGCCTCGGCGGCGTCGAGCGCCTTGCGCGCGGCGATGCGTGAGGAATCGACCCGGCTCATCTGGCCGGCGCCGATGCCGACGGTGGCGCCATCCTTGACGTAGACGATGGCGTTGGACTTGACGTGCTTGGCGATGCGGAAGGCGAATTTGAGGTCGGCCATTTCGCCCGATGTCGGCGCGCGCTTGGTCACCACCTTCAACTCAAGGTCGTCGACGACGGCATTGTCACGGCCCTGGACCAGCAGGCCGCCGGAGACGGATTTGACTGTCGTGCCTGATGTGCGCGGGTCCGGCAGGCCACCGGTGACCAGCAGGCGCAGGTTTTTCTTTGCCGCCACGATTGCCGCTGCCTCGTCGGTCGCGCCGGGCGCGATGATCACCTCGGTAAAGGTCTTGACGATTTCTCCGGCGGCCTCGGCGTCGAGGATCCGATTCACAGCGACGATGCCGCCGAAGGCCGAGACCGGATCGCAGGCCAGCGCCTTGGCGTAGGCCGCCTTCAGCGAGGTGCCTTCGGCGACGCCGCACGGGTTGGCGTGCTTGATGATGGCAACCGCGGCGGAACGGTCGGGATCGAATTCGCCGGCCAGTTCGAAGGCGGCGTCGGTGTCGTTGATGTTGTTGTAGGAGAGCTGCTTGCCCTGCAGCTGGCGCGCCGTGGCGACGCCCGGCCGCTTGTCGCCATTGAGGTAGAAGCCGGCGCTCTGATGCGGGTTCTCGCCGTAGCGCATGACCTCGACCAGCTTGCCGCCAAAGGCGCGCCAAGTCGGGTGCTCGATCTCGAGCGCTTCGGCAAACCAGCCGGAGATCGCCGCGTCATAGGTGGCGGTGCGAGCAAAGGCCTTGGCCGCCAGCTTCTTGCGGAAATCCAGCGACAGCGAGCCGATGTTCAGCTCCAGCGCGTTCAGCACCGAGGCGTAGTCGCCGGGATCGGTGACGATGGCGACATAGGCGTGGTTCTTGGCCGAGGCGCGGATCATTGCCGGTCCGCCAATGTCGATGTTCTCGACGATCGATGCGTAATCGGCGCCGGAGCGGCGGACCTCCTCGAACGGATAGAGATTGGAGACCACGAGATCGATCGGCTCGATGCCGTGTTTGCGCATTGCAGCCGCATGATCCGGGTCGTCGCGCACGCCAAGCAGCGCGCCATGCACGTTGGGATGCAAGGTCTTGACCCGTCCATCCATGATCTCGGGAAAACCGGTGAGCTCGGAGACGTCGCGCACAGCGAGGCCGGCTTCGGCGATTGCCTTTGCCGTGCCGCCGGTCGAGACCAGCTCGACGCCGGCCGCTGCCAGAGCCTTGGCGAAATCGATGAGGCCGGTCTTGTCGAAGACGGAGAGCAGGGCGCGACGCACCGGAACGAGGTCAGGTGCTGGAATGTTCTTGGCGGCGACGGCCATGGGCTGGCGGCCTTTCACGGCTGGTGTGATGGATGCCGCGCCCGTAGCACATGCCATCGGGAAATCAAACCGGAAGCGGCGCCTGTCTCTTTGTTTTGCCGCATGGTGTTTGTCCGAAAGGTCCGCAACTTTCGGCATCATGCTCGACACGATCAGTTGTTTTCCGGGTAACCGGCGATGCTGGTGCGCGTCAGTTGCCAGTGGACTTCGGCGACTTCCGAGGCCTTGAAGGCAAGCACGATCTGGCGGCTGCGGCGCGGGCCGCCAAGACCGGCGAAATAGATCGATTCCTCGACCTCCGGCACCACCTCGGTGCACGTAAATACCCAGGTGTCGGCCTGATCGGCGGTCATCACCAGGCGATCATGCTCGTCCTGCAGCAGGTTGATGTCGGGGTGGACGTGGAAGCGGACGGTGACGAAGTCGCGGCCGTTGTTGCGGATCGCCGCATTGCCGGGCCGCTGGAAGCGGTCCCTGCCGGCCAGCACATTGCCGTTCGAGGACAGTTTCAGTTCGCGCTCATGCAGGAAGCCGAAGCGCGGGACATAACCGTCATGGCGGGCGATGAACCCCTGAACGCCCTTCTGGTCGGTGCGCTTGCACTGCACATGCTGGGGGCCGCCGATCAGCGGCGAACCGAGCAGGTCGTTGACGCGCAGCGAATGGCTGAAACGCGCCGACGAGGTGTCGTTGATGGTGGCGGTCGAGTGCGCGGCGGTGGCGCGCGCCAGCGGCCGGAATTCAGCCGCGCCATAGGTGTCGATGCCGGCATTGACGATATAGTGCTGGCGCCCGGACGATAGTTCGAAGGCGAGGCAGCTGGCATGTGCGGCGTTGGACACGTCGATCGGCGGCGGCAGGCCGGTGTCGGCGATAACCGTCACGCCGCCCATCGACAGGCGCTCATAGCCGGAATGCGGCGCATGCAGCAGTGGCGCGCCGGCGGTGTCGTCGTGGCGCAGGATGGTGGCGATGCGGTCGTGGATGGTGGCTCCCATGCCGTTGAAGCGGGCGAGGCTGCCGTCCTGATGGCGAAAGAAGCGCAGCGCCGGCAGCATGCGGTCGATGGCGCCGATCAGCGCTTGCGGCGGCGTTTCCGCCTGGTTGGCATAGGTTTGCCGCAGCGGCAGAAGGTCGGCGAGGATTTCCAGGACGACCATCGGATTGCGCGAAATATGCCCGCCGTCGGCCAGGATCTGGCGGTCGAGCTCCGCGGCAAGGTTGCGGGTCGCGCCGCGCAGCGCCGATGCCGGTGCCGGCAGGGACAAAGCGGCGAAGGCGAGCGCGATGCGGGCGCGCAGCCTGTCCTTGCCGTCCGGCATCTCGCGCGCCATCGACCTGAGGTAGCGGATCTGGACGGCGAGCGATTTCAGGAAGGCGCGGTAGAAGGGGAACTCGGCCCCCTGCAGCACGACGGGGGAGTGCTGCAGCCAGGCGATGATGCGCTTGGCGGCGGTGCCGGGCTCCCAGGCGACGCCGGAAATGTGGCTACCATGCATGACGATCCAGTCGGAAACCAGGGCGCGGGCATTGGCGGCGGCAAGCTCCGTACCGGCGGCGCGCATGTGGCGCAGCCAGCGAAACCCGTGCAGCGTTTTCTGCCAGCCATGATTGGGCACGTTGATCTGGAAAGGTGACTTGCCGCCGGTTTCGACCAGATGCCCAGACAGGGGATAGCGACCGTAGTAGATTTCGAGTGCGATCTGTGGGTCGGCGAGGCGCAGGTCCGGCGGTGCGATCAGCACACGTTCCGGCGTGCGGCCGGAATAGCGCCAGCGGTAGACCGGCCCGGCACGCAGGCGCCGGCGCGTTTTGCGCCAGAACTCCTTCGCGACAAGCGTCCACAGACGCGTCGTGCTGCTGGCAGCAAGTGCCAAAACCCCTCCTGATCGTCCATTACCCCGACGCCGAGTTTACATGATTGCAGGACTCGTGCGAAGGCGAATTCCATGGGACGCCGCCGGTTCACCCGGTTTTGCCCCCGATCATCGCTAAAAAGCCAGTAAATCCGGGGGCGGTTAAATCAAAGCGCGTCGCGCCCGACCGGTTGAATGCAACGCGCTCTGGTCTTCTGTTTATGCATGTCGTTGTCCCAAAACCGCTGCACACTTTTGGGCGACATTCATTAGCCGGCTCGGCGGATGCGAGCCGCGAAGAAGCCGTCGAGGCCCGAGATCCCGGGCGAACCAAGGTCGAGGTCGGCGGGCGTGGTGCGCAGCGTGCCGTGCGGCGTCAGGAATGGATCGATGCCGGCGATCTCGCCCTGCAGCAGCGGATCGTTGGCTATGTCAGCCGTGCCGGCCAGAAAGGCGCGATAGAGGTCCTCGCCTTCGAGCGGGTCGAGCGAACAGTTGGAAAAGACGATTCTGCCGCCGGGTTTCACCAGCGTGACGGCGCGGGCGAGAAGCCTGCGTTGCAGGTCGGCGAGTTTCTCGACATCGGCGGCCGTCTTGGTCCATGGCACGTCGGGATGCCGCCGCACCGTTCCGGTGGACGAGCAGGGCGCGTCGAGGAGAACGGCGTCGAACAATTCCTTCGGCTCGTATTTGAGCAGGTCGGCCTGGACGATCTCGGCGGACAGACCGAGACGGTCGAGGTTCTGCGTCAGCCGCACCAGCCGGTTTTTCGAGGTGTCGACGGCAGTGACCCTGGCGCCGGCGAGAATGAGCTGCGCGGTCTTGCCGCCGGGGGCTGCGCAGAGATCGGCAACGCGAAGTCCCCTGACATCGCCGAATAGCCGGGCCGGCAGACTGGCCGCGGCATCCTGGACCCACCAGGCGCCTTCGGCGAAGCCTGGCAGTTCGGTGACGGGGCCAACGAGATTCTCCACCCGAATTGTGCCGGTCGGCAGGACGATGCCGCCGAGCTTTTCGGCCCACAGCTCGGGATCGGCTTTGACCGAAAAGTCGACCGGCGCCTCCACGCGGTGGGCTGCCAGGATCTTTCGGGCCTTGTCATTGCCGTAAGTGGCCTTCAGCCGGTCGGAAAACCATTTGGGCGCTTCGTCGGTAGCGGCGAGAGCGGCAGGAAGTTCCGTTTCCTTGGCCCGCGCCAACGTGCGCAGCACGCCGTTGACCAGGCCGGAGAATCGCACCGTGCGCGGATCGGACTTTGCATGGGTCACGGCCAGGTCGACTGCTGCGCTGTCGGGGATATCGAGGAACAGGATCTGCGCGGCCGCCACATGCAATATGTGCGACAGTGCGGTCGCGTTGGGCGGCAGCGGCTTCTCCAGGCGCCGCGCCAGCAGCCCTGAAATGGTCATGCGATAGCGCAGCGCGGTGACCAGAATGGCGCGGACCAGGCCACGATCACGCAAATCGAGCGCCTTGTATTGCGGATGGCCGTTCTCGTGGTCGGTCAGCCCGTCAAGCGGGGTCCTGGCATCGATGACGGCGGCAAGCAGGCGCGCCGCTGCCTTACGGGCGGCGAGGCCGGCAACGAGGTCGCCGCCGTCCCTGTGTTCCTGGTCACCTGAAACCGTACGTCGAGGTCCTCTGTCCGCCACGCTCACGACCACCGGCCCTTGGGTCCGGTCGGGTTGCGACCCCACGGGTTGGATTTCGGCTTGGCGGGTTCCGCCGGCATCTCGGGCTGTGCGACCTCGTCCCATGGCCCCGATGGCCGCTGTTCGTCTGCTCGCGGCGTCTGGGCCCGGCGCGGAACCTGAGCGCCGCCGCCTTGCATCTGCCGCGCCATCGCCTGGAGAGCAGCGATGCGGTTTTCTGTGTTCGGGTGGGTGGAAAACAGACTGTCCATATGCTCGCCGGAAAGAGGATTGATGATGAAGAGATGCGCGGTCGCCGGGTTGCGCTCGGCATCGGGGTTGCGGATGCGTTCGGCGCCGCGGGCGATCTTGTCAAGGGCCGATGCCAGCCAGAGCGGGTGTCCACAGATTTCGGCGCCGCGCCGGTCGGCCTCGTATTCGCGGGTGCGGCTGACCGCCATCTGCACGATCATCGCGGCAAAGGGCGCCACGATCATCGCCGCCAGCACGCCAACAAAGCCGAACGGGTTGTTGTTGTCGCGATTGCCGCCAAAAAAGAAGGCGAAATTGCCGAGCATCGAGATGGCGCCGGCGAAGGTGGCGACGATCGTCATGGTCAGCGTGTCGCGGTGCTGCACATGGGCGAGTTCGTGCGCCATGACAGCCGCGACCTCTTCGTGCGTCAGTGCCTGCAAAAGACCGGTGGAGGCGGCGACCGCCGCGTTCTGCGGATTGCGACCGGTGGCGAAGGCATTCGGCTGTGGGTTGTCGATCAGATAGGTCTTCGGCATCGGCAGGCCGGCCTGTTTGGCCAGCGACTGGACGATGGCGTAATATTCGGGGGCGGTCCTTTCGTCGACCTCGACGGCGCGGTTCATCGACAGCACCATCTTGTCGGCGTTCCAGTAGCTGAACAGATTGGTGCCGGCGGCGATCAGCAGAGCGATCATCATGCCGCCGGTTCCGCCGATCAAAAAGCCGACGCCCATGAACAGTGCCGTCATCGCCGCAAGAAGCATGGCGGTGCGAAGTGTGTTCATCGTCTGCTCCTGTCCAGATGGTAGCGAAAAAGGGTCGATCGTTGTGGGTTCATCGCTATATGATGGGAAACGCCAGTTCCTGTTTCAATCCGCCGGAAATATCGCATGAACGACGAAACCAGTAAAACCGATGCCGACCCTGGTCGTGACGTTGGGCCAAAGGCACTGACGCCGGAAGCCAGACGTGCGCTCGCAGAAGCCGAAGCAAGACGCATAAGATATCTGGAGAAGGAAGCAGCGGCGCCGAAGGAAATCGGCGGCCGCGGCGGCAAGGAGCCCGGTCGCTATGGCGATTGGGAGGTCAAGGGCCTGACCAGCGACTTCTAAGGTGTGTTGATATTCAGGTGATGCTGGTCTGCAAGCCTGACCTGAATCTCAACACACCTTTAGACGGCGTCGCGCTAGATATTTAGGCGGCGCTGCGCTGCGGCTCGAGCGCGATCCAGCCACGCTCGTCCACGGTGATGCCGATCATGTCGTAGCCGGCGATCGCGGCATGCTGCGTTGGCAAAGGATGCTGGTGCGTGGCGTTGACGACCATGACCGCAGACCCCGCCGCCTCGGCGGCCGCGATGCCAGCCGGAGCATCCTCGAACACAAGGCAGTCGCGCGCATCGAAGCCGAGCCGTTCAGCGCCAAGCCGGAAGCAATCGGGCGCCGGCTTGCCGCGGGAAACATCTTCCGCCGCGACGATGACAGCCGGGACAGGGATGCCGGCGGCCTTCATGCGCAACAGCGCCAGCTCGCGTGGCGCTGAGGTCACGATCGCCCAGCGCTCGGGCGGCAGCGCGTCGAGAAACGCCACGGCGCCGGAGATCTGGAGAATGCCATCCAGATCGGCCGCCTCGGCCTTCAGCAGCAGATCAGCTTCGTGCGCCGGGTCGACGCCTGGAAGTGCCAGGCTGGTGATGGTCTCGATCGCCCGCACGCCATGGATCGTCGGCAGGAAGGCGGCGACGTCCAGGCCCTGACGGCGTGCCCATTCGCTCCACACCCGTTCCGCCGAGGCGATGGAATTGATGAGCGTGCCATCCATATCGAAGAGGAAGGCCGCGAATTTTCTGCCTGAGTACATGATTTTCCTTGAGTCTTTGGGGGAGCGCCTGTGGCGATCCCGAACCTAACGCCTCGCTCACGGCAGGGGAAGACACGGGTCGGGCTTTTCAATCGGCCAGGGAACCACGGCAACCCCCCCGGCGTTTGAACAAGACTGCTTTCCACGACGATCGAAGGGGGACCGCGATGCTGATCCGGCTCGGCTACGAAATCGCCATCGAATGTAACGCGGCCACCCCGGTGATTTCGCTGCTCGAGATCCACAAGGACAGACAGGCCGACATCAAGCGGCAGACGCGGGTGCTGACATCGCCTGCCGTGCCGACCAGGCTCTATCACGATCCATACGGCAATGCCTGCCGCCGCTTCACCGCGCCCGCTGACGGCTTTCGCATTCTTTACGACGCGGTCGTCGAGGACAGCGGCGAGACCGACGAGGTCAACACGTTGGCCAGGGAGGTGCCGGTGGCGGACCTGCCGGACGAGGTGCTCGGTTATCTCCTGGGCAGCCGCTATTGCGAGACGGATCATCTGAGTGACCTGGCTTGGCAGCTCTTCGGCGACATCCCGCCTGGTTGGGCGCGCGTGCAAGCCATCGTCGACTATGTCCACAACCGGTTGTCGTTCGGCTATGGCTATGCGCGCTCGACCCGCACCGCGGCCCAGGCGCATGAGGAGCGCGTCGGCGTCTGCCGCGATTACGCCCACCTGGCGATTACGCTGTGCCGCTGCATGAACATTCCGGCGCGCTATGTGAACGGCTATCTCGGCGACATCGGCGTGCCGATCGATCCGGCGCCGATGGATTTCTCGGCATGGCTGGAAGTGTTCCTCGACGGCAAGTGGTACACGTTCGATCCCCGCCACAACATGCCGAGGATCGGCCGCGTCGTCATCGCGCGCGGCCGCGACGCCACCGACGTGCCGCTGCTGCATAGCTTCGGTCCGCACCGGCTCAGCCTGTTCAAGGTGTGGACCTACGAACAGGAAGGCAATCTGTTCAACCCGCCCTATCACGGCATCGACAGGACGGTCAGCGCGCGGATGCTGGCCTAGTAGTCGTGAGGCGTCCGATCAGACCATTTCGCGTTCTGTGGTTTCGAGACAGCTGGTCCTGTTGCGGCACAGAAGCCCTGTGCCGCAACAGGACGTCGTTGAGCTTTCTTCGATCGCTTCGTCTTGACCATGGTAACCAGCTCGTAAACGCAGTCGCGGCCCGCGTTGTTCTGTTTACCAGTCATTCACCTTCGCAAAGGGCGAAATCAAGCAAAAACAACGTGTTGCTGATGGGGTAATGTGCTTTCGGAGGCCGAGCGGCGTCGTCCGGCGGGAATCCTGCATTGCCTTGTCCGCGGCGACGAGGCCGAGGCAAGCGGAGGCTGTAGGATGCGGAATTACGGGGGTCTTGTTCACGCGGTCGGCGGGTTCGCCAGGGATCGCGGTGGAAATTTCGCGGTCCTGTTCGGGCTTGCTACATCGGTCCTGGCGCTGGGCGTTGGCTTTTCCGTCAACGTCTCTCAACTGTACAATGCCAGATCGAGCCTGCAGGGCGTGGTCGACGCCGCGGTTACGTCGACGGCGCGCGACCTGACGACCGGCGTCATCGGGGAAGGCGACGCCAACAGATCGGTGCAGGCCTTTCTTGACGCCAACAGCACGGCGGGCATCCTGCAGGCCGACCAGATCGTGCTGGACAGGCTGATTGTCGACAGGACGGCCAAGACGGTCGAGGCGGACGTGCATGCCGATGTCGCCCTGTATTTCCCGATTCTTGGCATGGGCGACATGAAGCGCGTCACCGCTTCCACGACGGCGCTCTATTCGGACAAGACCATCGAAGTGGCGATGATGCTCGATGTGACCGGGTCGATGGGGCCGAACGCATGGGCCAAGACCAACAAGATCGCAGATCTGCAAAGTGCCGCTTCTGGAGCTGTCAGTGATCTGCTGGACAACAACATGGATGCGAAAAACCCACGTGTGCGCGTGGCGATTGTTCCCTATGCCGAGGCGGTGAATACCGGTGGTCTCGCTGACAGCGTCTTCGCCGAGACGAGAGGCGGGCCGAATCTGCCGCCGCCTGTGGATGCTCCCGTTTCGGCGTCGGTGACACCCGCGCCGGACAAATGTGCCAACGAGCGCAAGGACAAGGATGGCTATGCCGACACGTCATCCGACGGGCCTTACACGTCGCGGTGGGACAACAACGGCAAAGAGTATCTGGCTAGAATCAATCGGGATGATCGCATGAGAACGTGCCCGACGCCGGAGCTCATCCCGTTGTCGGCCGACGAGGAGAAACTGCTCGACACGATCGACGATTTCAGCGCGGCAGGCGTGACCGCCGGCGGCATCGCCGTGCAGTGGGGCTACTACATGCTTTCGCCGTCGTGGCGCCCGACGATCGTCAATGCCGGGCTCGGTGCGGGTCCCGCCAATTTCGACAAGAGGAAGGTCGCCAAGGTCGCCATCCTGATGACGGACGGCCAGTTCAACACAGCGTTCGCCGGCGGTAGCGGAGCGTCAAAATCACAGAACGCGGGCCAGATGTCGCGTGGCAATGCCGAAGGTATCTGCGATGCCATGAAGCGCGACGGCATCGAGATCTTCACGATAGGCTTCGACCTGAACGATCCGACCATGACGGCGACCGAACGGGACCAGGCGAAAAGCGTGCTCCAGGATTGCTCCACGGCGGACACATCCTCGCTGAAGCATTATTACGAGGCCGCAACCGGTGCGGAACTGAAGCAGGCGTTCGATGACATCGTCCGGAACATCGAGAAGGTCACCGTTGCCAAATAAGCTCTCAAGAACTGCGGTTCAGTCGTGATCGCCCAAACGGAAAAGGCCGCCGCTTCTCGCGAAGCTGGCGGCCTTCCGTGTTTCCGTCCGTGGCGCGGCCCTATGGCGATGACACAGGTCACCCGCCGCGCATCTCGCGCCTTAACGGGAAGACTGCTTCCCGAAAGTGCAATCCGCTGAGGCCACGTTCTGGAAAACGAAATCACTCGACATCGGATCACCTCCTTTCGATTTGTTGAACACACCCTCATGATGGGGTGCGTTGCAGCAAAAGACAAGGCGTCGGTTTGGAAAAGCTATGCAGGCAGCTCCCGAGCCCGAGGTGGGTTGCGACCAGCCGAGCTGACGGGCAAACTGCCGGACCACGCCATGGTCTGGGAGGAAAGCGGCATGGAGGCAGCCGAGAGGGCAGCTCGGATCGTTCGAACGATCATCGAGACGTTGAAGCCAGGCTTCGCGGTCAGATTGTGGACCGGCGAACGGATCGGCCCCGTCACCGGCCCCGTGCTCACCATCAACGACCAGGACATCGTCTGGCAGATGGTCCGCCACCCCACCTTGTCGACGCTGATCGAAATGTGGATTTCCAAGACCGTCGACATCGAAGAGGGATCGCTGTTCGACTTCTACGCGCTGCCTTCGCAGGGCAAGCTGAGGACGAAGCTCAAATCGCTGCCGAAGCTGGCGATCCTGCGAGACCTGCCGGCAGTTCTGTTTTCGCGAAAGCAGATGACGGCGCGGACCGATCTTTCGGGACGCAATCCCTTCGTCAGCGGTTCAAGCCAGGAGGCGATCCAGCATCACTATGACATCTCGAACGCTTTCTATCGGCTCTTCCTCGACGAGCGCATGGTCTACAGCTGCGGCTACTTCAAGGATTTCGCCAACAGCATCGATCAAGCCCAGATCGACAAGCTCGACCATATCTGTCGCAAGCTCCGGCTGAAGCCCGGCGAAAGGCTGCTCGACATCGGCTGCGGCTGGGGAGCGATGCTCATCCATGCCGCGAAGAACTATGGCGTCATCGGCCACGGTGTCTCGCTGTCGCATGCGCAGACCAATCTTGCCCGTGAGCGCATCCGCGCAGAAGGGCTGGAGGACCGCATCACCATCGAGATAAAATCCTATGCCGAACTCTCCGGCTCGTTCGACAAGATATCGTCAATCGGCATGTTCGAGCATCTCGGCCTTGCCAATCATGCGGCCTATTTCTCGACCGTTCATCGCCTGCTCAATCCGGGTGGCATCTACCTGCATCACGCCATCACCAGGCGCAGCAAGGGCGATATGAAAAAGACCTTGCGCAAAGGACCGGAATACAAGGCGCTGATCAAATACATCTTCCCCGGCGGCGAACTCGACACCATCGGCATGACGCTCGGCAATCTCGAGGCCCATGGTTTTCTCGTCTACGATGTCGAGAACCTGCGCGAGCACTACGCCCGCACCTGCAGGCTGTGGGCCGAGCGCCTGCACGCACGCTTCGGTGAGGCAATCGCCGAGGTGGGCGAGCCGAAGGCACGCCTGTGGCTGCTCTACCTGACCGGCTGTTCGATCACCTTCGAGCGCGCCTCGGCGCAGATTTTCCAGACCGTTGCCACCAAGCGCGCGCGTGGCCCGAGCGGCTTGCCGCCGACGCGGGCGGATCTGTATCGGTAGCTTACCGGAAGCGCATCATGTCGCCGATCTCGATGCTGGCCGGCCGGTCGACCGTGCAATAGACGCCGAGATTGTGCGCGTTGTGGCGAACCAGATTGCGCAGGATCGCCGGATCGTTGTCGAAGCCATCCTGGGCGATGATGGTGAAACCGCAGCGGCGGCACGGTTCCGAGATGGTTAGCAGGAGATCACCGATGGCAAGCTTGCGGCCGATCCATTCCGTCTCGGGAAACGACCCTTCGATTGCCGCCATGTCGACGACGATGTTGGGGCGGAAGCGGCGTGGGTCGGTGGCCCCTTCCGGATGCAGCGCCTTCAAGCGGGCCAGTGAAGCCGTGGTCAGAAGATGGATCGGGGCCTTGCGATAGCGTTCCGCCGTCAGCGGGCCGGAATAGCCCGAGGCGGCGTTCTCCCGGCGAAACGGCCGGATCGAGGCCTCGAAGCCAAGATAGGCCGATACCGCGCGGTCGCTCTCGATACCCGGCGCAGCCAGCCAGTCGCCGTTCGGAACGGCGATCTCGAGTTCGCGGCCAGGCGACAATCGGGTCCGGATGCGCGGCACCTTGTGCCACTTCGCCTCGCGGTCCGGTCGTGCGATCTCGTTGTCGGACGCGTCGACAAGGCCGAACAAGCGGTCGCCGTCGATGCTTTCCGAGCCGACAAGGATCGCGTCGAGCCGCTCGCCGGCGAGCGAACTCGCCGGATAACGCCAAAGCTCGGTGACGGAACCCAGTGCGGTCCTGGTTTGCATCAAGCCTTCTTGTTTTGCCGGTTGGCGATCAGGTCGTCGACGACGGCCGGATCGGCCAGCGTCGAGGTGTCGCCGAGTGCCGAAAAATCATCCTCGGCGATCTTGCGCAGGATGCGGCGCATGATCTTGCCCGAGCGGGTCTTCGGCAGGCCGGGCGCGAACTGGATCTTGTCGGGCGAAGCGATGGCACCGATCTCCTTGCGGACATGGGCGATCAGCTCCTTGCGCAATTCCTCGCTCGGCTGCTCGCCGGCCATCAGCGTGACGTAGCAGTAAATGCCCTGGCCCTTGATATCGTGCGGATAGCCTACGACGGCGGCTTCCGAAACCTTGTCGTGACTGACAAGCGCGGATTCGACTTCCGCCGTGCCCATGCGATGGCCGGAGACGTTGATGACATCATCGACGCGGCCGGTGATCCAGTAATAGCCGTCGGCGTCACGGCGGCAGCCGTCGCCGGTGAAGTACTTGCCCTTGTAGGTCGAGAAATAGGTCTGGATGAAGCGGTCGTGGTCGCCATAGACGGTGCGCATCTGGCCGGGCCAGGAATCGGAGATGCAGAGATTGCCGTCGGCGGCACCCTCCAGCACCTTACCTTCGCCGTCGACCAACTGCGGCTTGACGCCGAAGAACGGCCGCGTCGCCGAACCTGCCTTGAGATCGGTGGCGCCAGGCAGCGGCGTGATCAGGATGCCGCCGGTCTCGGTCTGCCACCAGGTGTCGACGATCGGCACCTTGCCGTTGCCGACGACTTTGAAATACCACTCCCAGGCTTCCGGGTTGATCGGCTCGCCGACCGAACCCAGCACGCGCAGCGACTTGCGCGACGTCTTGGTGACATGTGCATCGCCGGCGCCCATCAGCGCGCGCAGCGCCGTCGGCGCGGTATAGAAGATGTTGACCTTGTGTTTGTCGATGACGTCCCAGAAGCGCGACTGCGACGGATAGTTCGGTACGCCTTCGAACATCAGCGTGGTGGCGCCGTTGGCGAGCGGGCCGTAGACGATGTAGCTGTGGCCGGTCACCCAGCCGACATCGGCGGTGCACCAGTAGATGTCGCCGTCATGGTAATCGAAGACATATTGGTGCGTCATCGAGACGTAGACGAGGTAGCCGGCAGTGGTATGCAGCACGCCTTTCGGCTTGCCGGTCGAGCCCGAGGTGTAGAGGATGAACAGCGGATCCTCGGCCTTCATCTTCTCGGGCTTGCACTCGGCCTTCACCGTCGCGACCTCGTCATGGTACCAGACGTCGCGTCCGGCGACCCAGCCGGTCTTGCCGCCGGTGCGGCGCACGACCACCACCTTTTCGACTTTCGTTCCGGCTTTCGCCGCGATCTCGATCGCCTTGTCGGTGTTGTCCTTCAACGGGATCGGCTTGCCGCCACGCAGGCCCTCGTCCGCGGTGATAACGAAGGTCGACTTGCAATCGTCGATGCGGCCGGCCAGTGCATCCGGCGAAAAGCCGCCGAAGACGATGGAGTGGATGGCGCCGATGCGCGTGCAGGCCAGCATCGCATAGGCGGCTTCCGGGATCATCGGCATGTAGATGGTGACGCGGTCGCCCTTCTTGACGCCGTGCTTCTTCATCACATTGGCAAGCCGGCAGACGTGCTCGTAGAGCTCGTTGTAGGTGATCTTCTTGTCGTCGTAGGGATTGTCGCCTTCCCAGATGATGGCGGTCTGGTTGCCGCGCTTCTTCAGGTGCCGGTCGATGCAGTTGACCGAGACGTTGGTCAGTCCATCCTCGAACCATTTGATCGAGACCTTGCCATCGAAGGAGGTGTTCTTGACTTTGCCGTAGGGCTTGAACCAGTCGATGCGCTTGCCGTGCTTGCCCCAGAACTTGTCCGGGTTCTTGACGCTGTCGGCATACCATTTCAGGTAGGTGTCATTGTCGATCAGCGCGTTTTTCTTCCACGCCGGCTGGACGCGATGGACATGAGCCTCGGACATTCCTGACTTTCCTCCCAAACCGATCCGCCGACTTGAAACGCCGGCGGGATCGCGGCAAAGCCGCCGCGAATTCGGCGGCATTATTACCAGTTCGTCCGCCATCGCAATATTAGACGTTGGATTCGCGTGGCGGGATGCCGCAGGGACTTTCTCCAGGGCTGTCAGCACTCAGTTCGGCTCGCTGCTAACTGCATGTTTTCGCGCGGAAAACCCGTTTTCGATCAGGAAAAATCAATAGACAGTTAAGCAACGGCGCGCACAATCTGACGTTGGGAGGAAAGGAGACTCAACCAGAGACCGCCCAAGGGGACCGCCATGCGCGACCATTCCGAAATGGATCTGATGTTCAAAGGCTATGGCCTGACCACGGCCAAGATTCTCTATCATTTTCCCGACCACCCGCATCTGCTGCAGAGCTTCATCTGGCAAGACTACGATCTGGCGCCGAAGTTTCCGGTGCTGATCAAGTTCATCGAATTCTGGAAGGCCGAGCTGGACGGGCCGCTGCATTCGATCAGCTACACACACCAGAAGCTGATCGCACCGAACGAATGGCGGAAGGTCGACGGCGAGTTCGTGCTGCATTAGTTTCTTGGCGCAGAAGTTTGACGCCAGCGAACCGCATACCTTGGCGATTGGCGGAAACGCCCATCATCTTCGTCATCCACGGGCGGAGCAAGGAGCGTAGCGACGCAGCGCAGACCCGAGGATCCATGCCGCGATTTCAGAGCGTTGCTGCGGTCCAGAATCTGCTCCGTCGCATTCCTCGACAGCCGTCACGGAATGGATCCCAGGGTCTCCGCGACGGAGCTTCGCTCCTGCTTCGCCCAGGGATGACGAAGTTGGGGAAGCATCGGCCAATCTCGAACGTTCCGCCGACACGAACGATCACGATATCAAACCGCCGGCGGGTTGAGCCGGGCGAAACCTTCCTGACGACGATAGGGGAAATACGGGTAGGGCGCGGTGACTTCGCTCGCCGCCTCGAGCTTTTTCATCTGATCCGGCGTCAAATTCCAGCCGACGGCGCCGAGATTCTGGCGCAACTGTTCCTCGTTGCGGGCGCCGATGATGACGGACGACACGGTCGGGCGCTGCAGCAGCCAGTTGATGGCGATCTGCGGCACGGTCTTGCCGGTTTCCTCCGCCACTGCGTCAAGGGCATCCATGACCCGGTAGAGATGCTCGTCCTCGACCGGTGGCCCGAAGCTTGCTGTGTCGTGCAGCCGGCTCTTTTCCGGCAAAGCCTGGCCACGGCGGATCTTGCCGGTCAGGCGGCCCCAACCGAGCGGGCTCCACACCAGCGCGCCGACGCCCTGGTCGAGGCCGAGCGGCATCAGTTCCCATTCATAGTCGCGGCCGGCCAGCGAATAATAGACCTGATGCGCGACATAACGCGGGTAGCCGTGCTTGTCGGCTTCTCCCAGCGACTTCATCACTTGCCAGCCGGAGAAATTGGAGACGCCGACATAGCGCAGCTTGCCGGCGCGCACGAGCTCGTCCAGCGTCGACAGCACCTCCTCGATCGGCGTGCCGGCATCGAAGGCGTGCAGCTGCAAGAGGTCGATGTAGTCGGTGCAGAGGCGCCTGAGCGCATCGTCCACGGATTTGATCAGCCGCGAACGCGACGAGCCGTAATCGGCCGGACCGTCGCCCATCGGCAGCGAAGTCTTGGTCGAGATCAGCACGGCATCGCGGCGGCCTTTTATCGCTTCGCCAAGCACCTCTTCCGAAGCGCCGTTCGAATAGACGTCGGCGGTGTCGAACAAATTGACGCCGGCCTCGAGGCAAATGTCGATCAGCCGCCGCGCTTCCCTGGCATCGCTGTTGCCCCAGGCGCCGAACAGCGGGCCGGAACCGCCAAAGGTTCCCGCGCCAAATGAGAGTGCGGGCACTTTCAGGCCCGATGCACCGAGGCGTCGATAGTCCATTTTCTTGCTCCTGATGGTGTGAAAAGATGGGTGTCGAAAGCGATCCGGTTTAGGTATTCACGACCGGACGGAGGCTGGTGCGCCGAGCGACTGGGTGCGATCGAGACGCAGCGCCAGCCCCGCCACGGAAAGTGCCGCGAGCGGCAGCAGGGCGGCGACCCAGGTCAGCGAACCAAGGCCAAGGCCATGCGCAATCACCGCACCACCAAGCCAGGCGCCCGCGGCGTTGCCGAGATTGAAGGCGGCGATGTTGAAGGACGAGGCGAGGCTCTGGCCGGCACCTTGCGCCTTGTCCAGCACCCACATCTGCAGCGGCGCCACGGTGGCGAAGGCGGCAGCACCCAGCAACCCGACATAGATGACGGCCATCACCTGGCTGTGGATGGCGAAGGTCATGGTTGCGAGCACCAGGGCCAGCACCACGAGACTGCCCAGCACGGCGGGCACCAGCCAGCGGTCGGCGACCTTGCCGCCGGCGAGATTGCCGGCGATGAGACCGCCACCGAAGACGAGCAGGATCGGCGATACGGCGGTTTCCCTAAAGCCGCTTATCTCGGTCAGCAACGGAGCGATATAGGTGAAGACGGCGAATACACCGGCATAGCCGAGCACGGTGGTGGCGAGGCCGAGCAGGACAGGCGTGCGGCGCAAAACGGCGAGATCGGCGCGCAAATCGCTCTTTTCGGGCGCCGTCCGGCTGCGCGGCACCAGAGCCAGGATGACGGCGAAGGCCGCCAGGCCGACCAATGTCACCGCCCAGAAGGTCGCCCGCCAGCCAAAGGCTTGGCCGAGCCACGTGCCGAAGGGCACGCCGAGGATGTTGGCGATGGTCAGGCCGGTGAACATGAGCGCGATCGCCGAGGCCTTCTTGTTAGGCGCGACCAGCCCGGTGGCGACCACGGAGCCGACGCCAAAGAAGGTGCCATGGGCAAAGGCGGTGATGACGCGGGCGCCCATCAGCGTCCAGTAGTCCGGCGCCAGCGCACAGGCGAGATTGCCGAGCGTGAAGATCGCCATCAGCGCCAGAAGCACGGTCTTGCGCGGCCAGTTGCCGGTGGCGATGGTCAGCAAGGGCGCGCCGATGACGACGCCGAGCGCGTAGCCCGAAATGAGCTGGCCGGCGGCCGAGATCGAGACGCCGAGATCCTTGCTGACATCGAGCAGCAGACCCATGATGACAAATTCGGTGACACCGATGCCGAAGGCACCGGCGGCGAGCGCGTAGAGAGCAAGAGGCATGGCGAGTTCCACTTCGATGACGAAGAGCGCCGTCCCGCGCCCCGACCCGAAAGATCGTGTTGCCATGCATTGTGAACCAGACTTGCCTCGGGCACATTTTCTGTGAAATAGATTCACAGATGGCTAGACCCGACGTCAATCGCTCCGGCGAGATCGAAGTGTTCGTGCGTGTCGTCGAGGAAGGTAGTTTTTCCTCCGCCGCACGCGCATTGCGGATGACGCCGTCGGCGGTCAGCAAACTGATCGCGCGGCTGGAGGCCCGGTTGGGCGCGCGGCTGGTCAGCCGTTCGACGCGAAAACTGCAGCTGACGCCGGAAGGCACCGCGTTCTACGAAAGCGGCCTGCGCATTCTCGCCGACATGGCGGCGGCCGAGCAGGAGGCCGCGGCGGGTGCGGCACCGCGCGGACGGCTGCGCGTCAACAGCTATGTGCCCTTCGGAGTGCACCGGCTGATCCCGCTTCTGCCGCGCTTCCTCGAGCGCTACCCCGAGATTTCGGTCGATCTGGTGCTGAGCGACAGCGTCATCGACCTGATGGCGGAACGTGCCGATGTCGCCATTCGTGCCGGGCCGCTCAGCGAATCACGGCTGATGGCGCGCAAGCTTGGGCAAAGTCCGGTGGTCGTCGTCGCGGCGCCCTCATACCTCGAAACGCACGGCACGCCGCCGACACCGGCCGATCTCGACAGCCACAACCGCATGGGCTTCGGTTTCGTGCGGCACCTCGACGGCTGGCCTTTTCTCGATGCGGCCGGCAATTCCATCATGGTTCCAATCATCGGCAACACGCTGGTGAGCGATGGCGAGGCGATGCGGCTGATGGCGCTGGCGGGCGCGGGCATCGCCCGGCTGGCCCGCTGGCATGTGGCGGCCGATATAGCTGTCGGACGGCTGGTGCCGATGCTCGAGGATTTCAATCCAGGCGACGAGGAGGCCACCCACGCCGTCTATGTCGGCCAAGGCCGGCATCTGCCAGCGCGGGTGCGCGCCTTTCTCGATTTTCTCGGGGAAAACGTTCGGCTGAGCTGACTGGTACTCGGGAGCCCATGGGCTCCCGAGATGTCGGCGTTGGCCGCGTTATGCTTTCGGCGAGAACGGGGCCGGGCGTCGGCCCGCGGCCTGACGCTCCAGCATCCAGCCGGGATATTCGGCCGGCAAGGCGCTGATCTCATCGAGGCGGACGAGATCATCGGTGTCGAGCTCCAGCCGTGTCGCCGCAAGATTCTGCTCCAGCTGCTCCATGCGGCTCGCACCGATGATGACGCTCATCACAAAAGGCTTGGCCAGGACATAGCCGAGCGCCACGGTGGCGACACTCACGTCATGCTTTTTGGCGATCTCGCGCATGACGGCCACAGCCGCCCAGGCACGGTCCTCGTTGACCGGCGGGAAGTTGAAGGAAGCGCGGCGTCCTTCGCCATTGCCCGGTGCGCCGGGGCCGTATTTGCCCGACAGCAGTCCGCCGGCCATCGGCGACCACACCATCAGGCCGAGCTTCTCCTCATTGAGCAGTGGGACGATTTCGCGTTCAAGGTCGCGACCGGCGATCGAGTAATACGACTGGACGGTCTCGAAACGAGCAAAACCCTTGCGCTCAGCGATGCCGAGCGCCTTAGCGATGCGCCAGGCCTGCCAGTTGGAGACACCGACATAGCGGACCTTGCCGCTGGCAACGAGGTCGTCGAGCACCCGCAGCGTCTCGTCGATCGGCGTCACCGTGTCGGTGCCGTGCAATTGATAGAGATCGATATGGTCGAGCTGCAGCCGCTCCAAGCTGGCGTCGACCGAGTCCATGATGTGGCCGCGCGACGAGCCGCGCTGGTTGGGGCCGTCACCCATGGCGCCGTGGACCTTCGTGGCGATGACCACGTTCTGTCTGTCGACGCCGAGATCCCTGAGCGACTGGCCGAGCAGCCGTTCGGACTGGCCGAAGGAGTAGACGTCGGCGGTATCGAAGAAATTGACGCCGGCGGCGAGCGAGCGGGCGACGATCTCGTTGACGCCCTTCTGGTCGAGGCTGGCGATCAGGCCCCATTGGGCATTTTCACCGGCGGCACCGAACGTCATGGTGCCGAGGCATAGTTCGGAGACGAACATCCCCGTATTTCCAAGCTGGTTGTAATGCATGGTCGAGCTCCAGAGAGTGCTGTAACATCCGAGTAAATAGGAACGGAACGTTTCGTTTCCAGCCCTTGCTCAAAAAATTCCTCATCTAGCCGGGCGTCGATAGTGCCTGCCGGCGTTCAGCCGGCCAGCAGCGCCACGATCGCGAAAGCCGTCATGCCGAAAGCGACGGCGGCGAGCGGCAGCAGAATTTCAAGCGGCGCTCGCTTGGTGGTGACGCGGTTGCCCTGGCCGAGATCGAATTCGCCAGCGATCCAATCCTCGAAACTGACGTTCGAAGGTGTCCAAAGCCGGCGCCGATGCCGGATATGTCCGGCGATCGCCGGCAGCGCCACCGCGATGACGAGGAATCCTGTCATGACGACAAGAAGGTAGTCGGCGTAGCTGCTGCCGCCGAAACCCACCCAGGCAGACAGCGCATACCATCCGGCAAGCCGGCCATCGCAAGATAGACGTCTGAATGCAGCCTGTCGGAGACATGCCTGTTGTGAGGCCGGTCACTGGGCTGCTGCCCTTGGTGGGCGTGTTGGTTGCTCATGATGCCTCCTTCGACATTGCAAAGGAACGGCCATGATGGTCGCTCGGGTTCCCTGCTGGAATTAGGGAACGCCACCGACTTCGCAATGCGGTGCCATGACGCGGCTACCTGGCTCCGAAGATCGCCGAACCAACCCGGACACTGGTGGCGCCGAAGGCGATCGCCGTCTCGTAGTCGCCGGACATGCCCATCGACAGTTTGGCGACGCCGGCCTCTTGGCCAAGCTTCTCCAGCAGGGCAAAGTGCGGACCGGGATTTTCGTCGGCCGGCGGGATGCACATCAGGCCTTCGATGGCGAGGCCATGCACATCGCGGCAGCGGGCGACGAAGGCGACGGCCTCGCGCGGCTCGATGCCGGCTTTCTGCGGCTCGGAACCGGTGTTGACCTGGACGTAGAGTTTTGGTGCCAGGCGTTGCCTGGCAATCTCCTTGGCCAGTTCGGCGGCGATCTTCTCGCGATCGACCGTCTCGATGACATCGAACAACGTCACCGCTTCCTTGGCCTTGTTGGATTGCAGCGGACCGATCAGATGCAGTTCGATATCCGGGAAAGCCTCCTTCAGCGCCGGCCATTTGCCTTGCGCTTCCTGCACCCGGTTTTCGCCGAAGACGCGCTGACCGGCCTCGATGACCGGGCGTATATCGGCGGTGTCAAAAGTCTTGGAAACCGCGACCAGCGTCACCGCGCCAGCCTGGCGGCCAGCCTCGTGTTCTGCCGCAGCAATCTTGGCCTTGACCGTGAAAAACCGCTGAACGGCGTCGCCCATATGTAAATCCCGCTGTTTTGGCCCGCGTTTTTGTCAGACGCGATACCCATATGGTTGACGGGTTTGCCAAACCATGGTGAACACCCGGACCACATTCCCTGAACTGCCGAGCCGTCGCCCGCGGTTCGCGCATGCTTTTAAGTGAAAATAATCCCATGGCAACCGAACGATACAATCCGCGCGCGTCAGAGCCCAAATGGCAGAAGGCCTGGGACGCCAAGAAGCTGTTCGAAGCGCACAATGACGATCCGCGCCCGAAATACTACGTGCTGGAGATGTTCCCCTATCCGTCGGGGCGCATCCATATCGGCCATACCCGTAACTACACGATGGGCGACGTCGTGGCGCGCTACAAGCGGGCCAAGGGCTTCAACGTGCTGCACCCGATGGGCTGGGACGCCTTCGGCATGCCGGCCGAGAACGCGGCGATGCAGAACAAGGTCCATCCCAAGGAATGGACCTACCAGAACATCGCCACCATGCGCGAGCAGCTCAAGGTCATGGGCCTGTCGCTGGACTGGGCGCGCGAATTCGCCACCTGCGACGTCGACTACTACCACCGCCAGCAGATGTTGTTCCTCGATTTCGTCGAGAAGGGGCTGGTGACGCGCAAATCCTCCAAGGTCAATTGGGACCCGGAGGACATGACCGTGCTCGCCAACGAGCAGGTCATCGACGGACGCGGCTGGCGCTCGGGCGCGCTGGTCGAACAGCGCGAACTGACGCAGTGGTTCTTCAAGATCACCGACTTCGCGCAGGACCTGCTGGATTCGCTTGAGGGCCTCGACGAATGGCCGGAAAAAGTGAAGCTGATGCAACAGAACTGGATCGGCCGCTCGGAAGGCCTGCTGATCCGCTGGCCGCTGGCGGATGCTGCCGGTGGCGAGCATGAGCTGGAAGTCTATACGACACGGCCCGACACCATTTTCGGCGCTTCCTTCATGGCCGTCGCCGCCGATCATCCGCTGGCCAAGAAGGCCGCCGAGAGCAATCCGGCGCTGGCCAAGTTCATCGAGGATATCAGCCATGTGGGCACCTCCGCGGCGGCGCTGGAGACGGCTGAGAAGAAGGGTTTTGATACCGGCGTCCGGGTTGTTCACCCGTTTGACGACACATGGACGCTACCTGTCTACGTCGCCAATTTCGTGCTGATGGAATACGGCACCGGCGCCATTTTCGGTTGTCCGTCCGGTGACCAGCGCGACCTCGACTTCGCCAACAAATACGGCCTGCCGGTGATCCCGGTGGTGATGCCGGAGGGCGAGAATCCGGCGAGTTTCCAGATCATCGATGAAGCCTATGTCGACGACGGCGTGATGATCAACTCGCGCTTCCTCGACGGCATGAAGCCCGATCAGGCTTTCGACGAGGTGGCGAAACTGCTGGAACAGAAGACCATCGGCAACCGGCCGATGGCCGAGCGCAAGGTGAATTTCCGCCTGCGCGACTGGGGCATTTCGCGCCAGCGCTACTGGGGCTGCCCGATTCCGATGATCCATTGCGAGGATTGCGGCGTGGTGCCGGTGCCGAAGGCCGACCTGCCGGTCAAGCTGCCCGACGATGTCGATTTCGACCGGCCGGGCAATCCGCTCGACCGGCATCCGACATGGCGCCATGTGAAATGTCCGCGCTGCGGCAAGGATGCGCGGCGCGAAACCGACACGATGGATACATTCGTCGATTCGTCCTGGTATTTTGCCCGCTTCACCGCACCCTGGGCGCATGAGCCGACCGATCCAAACGCTGCGAATGAATGGCTGCCGGTCGACCAGTATATTGGTGGCATCGAGCACGCGATCCTGCATCTGCTCTATTCGCGCTTCTTCACCCGCGCCATGCGCGAGGCCGGCCATGTCGATCTGGCCGAGCCGTTCAAGGGCCTGTTCACGCAAGGCATGGTGGTGCACGAGACCTACCGCGTCGGCTCGGCATCGAATGGCCGCTGGCTGGCGCCCACCGAGGTTCGGCTGGAGGACGTCGACGGCAAGCGCCGCGCCATCGAGATCTCTACGGGCGAGACGGCGACGATCGGTCCGCTCGAAAAGATGTCGAAGTCGAAGAAGAACACGGTCAGTCCGGAAGACATCACCGATGGCTACGGCGCCGACACGGCGCGCTGGTTCATGCTGTCGGATTCACCGCCAGAGCGCGACGTCGAGTGGACCGACGAAGGCGCCGCCGGCGCGCATCGCTTCATCCAGCGCATCTGGCGCCTGGTGTCGACGGCGGCCGAGACGCTGGCCGGCATCGAGCCAACGGCGGCTGACAGCGGCGAGGCCGTTGTGGTTTCCAAGGCCGCGCACAAGATCCTGAAGGCGGTCGGCGAGGATATCGAGAAGCTCGCTTTCAACCGCGCCATCGCCCGTATCTACGAACTGGCCAACGCGCTGACCACGCCGCTCAATGAGGTGGCCGAAGGCAAGGCCGAAGCGGTGCTGAAAGGCGCCTGCCGGCAGGCCGTGGAGGTTCTGGTGCATCTGATCGCACCGGTCATGCCGCATCTGGCCGAGGAGTGCTGGAAAACGCTCGGCGGCACCGATCTGGTTGCCGAACGGCCGTGGCCGGTGTTCGATCCGGCGCTGGTCGTCGACAACGAAGTCACCTATCCGGTGCAGGTCAACGGCAAGAAGCGGGGAGATTTGACAATTGCCCGCGACGCGGACCAAGGTGCTGTCGAAAAAGCGGTATTGGCTCTCGACTTCGTGCAGAAAGCGCTCGAAGGAAAGGCTCCGCGCAAGGTGATCATCGTGCCGCAGAGGATCGTCAATGTCGTTGCCTGATCAGGAAAAAACAGGGCTGAGCCGTGTGCTGCGCCATATCGCGTTCGCCGGCCTGGTCGGCTCGCTCGCGCTTGTCTCGGCCTGCACGGTGCGGCCGCTCTATTCGAGCGCGGCGCTGTCGGGTTCGCAGGCGAGCGCCAGCGCCGAACTGGCTTCGATCGCCATCAAGCCGGTCGGCTCGCGTTATGCCCAGCAGGTGCGCAACAATCTGATTTTCGGGTTTGGACGAGGTGCCGGCGAGCCGGCCTCACCGGCCTATTCGCTCAATCTCGGCGTGACCGAAGCCGTCGAATCAGCGGCGCTTGTGCAGGTGGGAACCAACGAGGACGAACCGACCGCCGGTTCCGTGACGCTGACTGGCAACTATACGCTGTCCGACGCGAAGTCCGGCGTGGTCATCGCATCCGGCAAGCGTTCGATCACCTCGTCGTTCGACAGGCCGCGTCAGGAGTTCGCCGCGTACCGGGCGCAGATCGATGCCGAGAATCGCGCCGCGCGCGAACTGGCCGAAGCGCTGCAACTGTCCATCGCCCAGGATCTGGTCAGGCACGCGAAGGCCGGCTAGCGCGGCTTATCGGTCTAGCGCCCAAGCATCATCAAACTCCCCACGGCACAGCGAGCAGATCGCGCCACCGGCGTGCGCTGTGAGATGACGATCCGGCGGCGTCGTCCGCAAAGGTTTGTCACGACGATTTCGCTGCCCAAGGATCGTTGCCGATCCATCCGGGAAGCAACTGTTAACCACTCGCTCCCTATTGCTCGGCAGACATTTCAGAGTGAGTCTTGAGAATGGAAGCCAGGCGTTTTTCCCGGGTCAATTTACTGAAGGCAGCGTCGCCCGATGATCCCGAGGTGAAGCGTTACGACGGCATCGGCGACAAGGGCGGGCAGCGAACGTCTTCAGCTGCGGCAGGCAATCTTGATCGTCCGGCTCACACGGGGCTGGACGGCCGGCGGCCCGGCACACACCAGGCCGGCTATTCCGCGCCGGTTGTCGATCTCGGCGGCAACAAGCGGCCCTACATGGAGCCGAGGGGTAGCTCGAAGGAGGCGCCTTCGAAAGTCGGCGATATCGAAAGTCCTGCCTGGCAAGAATATTTCTTCCTCGCGCCCAACGTGCGTTTTACCCGCACACCGGACTATGAGGCCAAGAAGCATCGTCCGCGGCACGAGCGTATTGTCGAGCAAGGCAATGCAGACGCGCTCCCAAAGCAGCAGGCAGTCGCGCAAGCCATGGTTGACGAGGCATCCTCCGCGCCCTCGCTCCTGGCATTGCCGGCGTCGGTGAAAAGCCATGCCTCCCAGCCGCTGGCCGACCGAGGAGCCGCGCAAAGGCCGTCACCGCCGACCGCGGCTTTCGTTCCCCCGGGGCGCGCCAGGGAGAACGCGCGCGTCGTTGCTCCGGTGCCGCCGGTGACGGCCGCAACGGGACGAGCTTCCGCGCGCGGGATTGCCGCTCCGGGCGCGCCGATCAAACCGGCCACTGCCGAAAAGCCGCGCTGGCCCTATCTTTCGGATCACGCCTTCTTCGAGGCCATGGCACCCTATCTGGTCGATGTTTCGTCACAGGCCCGGCAGGCCAGCCCAGCCTCGCCTGCACCGGTCGCCGCGGTGCCTGTCGCCGCTGCGTGGGTCGGCATCCGCCCGCCGATAGTGACCGATGCCACCTCGCTGTTTCGCGTCATCGAATGTCTTCCAGGCCAAGCCTCGAAGCCGTTGCCGGATGTTTGGCCGGCAACCTCGAACGAGGCTCTCGCCCAGGCTGAAGTGCCAGCGAGCAACGCGTCACTGAAGGCCCAGCCCGCTGCAATCCCCGCTGCGGCGCGCGATGCCGTTCCCGTGCCCGCCCTCGCAAGTGGAGACGCCACTATCAGGGTGGCGACCGCGCGTCCTTCTTCACGCTTGCCTCGGACCGGCAAAACTGTGCCATCAAAATCGGGCGATCCCTATGAGCTTCCCCCGGAAGACCTGTTGCAACAGCCACCGGAGGGACAAGGCTTCTATATGTCGCAGGAGCGGCTCGAGCAGAACGCCGATTTGCTGGAAAGCGTGCTCGAGGATTTCGGTGTGCGCGGCGAGATCATTCATGTTCGCCCCGGCCCGGTCGTCACGCTCTATGAGTTCGAGCCGGCGCCGGGCGTCAAATCCTCTCGGGTCATCGGGCTTGCCGATGATATCGCCCGCTCCATGTCAGCGATTTCGGCGCGCGTCGCGGTCGTGCCTGGCCGCAACGTCATCGGCATCGAGCTTCCGAACGAGACGCGCGAAACCGTCTATTTCCGCGAGCTGATCGAATCGGAGGGCTTCCGCAAGACCAGCTGCAAGTTGGCGCTTTGTCTGGGCAAGACGATCGGCGGTGAGCCTGTCATCGCCGAGCTGGCGAAGATGCCTCACCTGCTCGTGGCCGGAACCACCGGCTCCGGCAAGTCGGTTGCCATCAACACCATGATCCTGTCGTTGCTCTACCGGCTGAAGCCGGAAGAATGCCGGCTGATCATGGTCGATCCCAAGATGCTCGAGCTCTCCGTCTATGACGGCATCCCGCATCTTCTGACGCCCGTCGTCACGGACCCCAAAAAAGCCGTCACCGCGCTGAAATGGGCGGTGCGCGAGATGGAGGACCGCTACCGCAAGATGGCGCGGCTCGGCGTGCGCAACATCGATGGCTACAATGAGCGCGCGGCCGCTGCCCGCGACAAGGGCGAGACGGTCGTCATGACCGTGCAGACCGGCTTCGAAAAGGGCACCGGCGAGCCGCTTTTCGAACAGCAGGAAATCGACCTTGCGCCGATGCCGTACATCGTCGTCATCGTCGACGAGATGGCCGACCTGATGATGGTCGCCGGCAAGGAGATCGAAGGCGCGATCCAGCGTCTGGCACAGATGGCGCGCGCTGCCGGCATTCACCTGATCATGGCAACGCAGCGCCCCTCGGTCGACGTCATCACGGGTACGATAAAGGCCAACTTCCCGACCCGGATTTCCTTCCAGGTAACATCGAAGATCGACAGCCGCACCATCCTTGGCGAGCAGGGCGCCGAACAGCTGCTCGGCCAGGGCGACATGCTGCACATGATGGGTGGGGGGCGCATTTCCCGCGTGCATGGTCCCTTCGTTTCAGATGCGGAGGTCGAGCACGTCGTGGCGCATCTGAAGGCTCAGGGCCGGCCTGAATATCTGGAAACCGTGACAGCCGAAGAGGATGAGGAAGAAGCCGAAGCCGACCAAGGCGCGGTCTTCGACAAGGGATCGGTTGCAGCCGAAGACAGTGATGCCATCTACGACGAGGCGGTCAAGGTGGTGGTGCGCGACAAGAAGTGTTCGACGTCGTACATCCAGCGCCGCCTCGGCGTCGGCTACAACCGCGCCGCATCCCTGGTCGAGCGGATGGAAAAGGAAGGGCTGGTCGGCGCCCCCAACCATGTCGGCAAACGCGAAATCATCATGGGCCGGCGCCAGCAGGCGAGCACGCCTGTCGACGATGGCACGGATTGATAGGCAGGTCGTTTGAAGCGCATATGAAAAAAGGCCGGTTGCCCGGCCTTTTTGTTGTTGACACGGTGTGACCTCAGCCGATCTTCTGGCCGGTCTTTGCCCAGTCGGCGAGGAAAGCGGCGAGGCCCTTGTCGGTCAGCGGATGGTTGACCAGCGCCTTCAGGGTCGCCGGCGGCGCGGTAACGACATCGGCGCCGATCAGGGCGGCCTGCTTGATATGGTTCACGGTGCGAACCGAAGCGACGAGGATCTCGGTCTGGAAATCGTAATTGTCGTAGATCTGCCGGATTTCCTGGATCAGCTCCATACCGTCCGAGCCGGTGTCATCGACGCGGCCGACGAAGGGCGAGATGAACGACGCGCCGGCCTTGGCCGCCAGCAGCGCCTGGTTGGCCGAAAAGCACAGCGTGACGTTGACCATACGGTTCATCTGGGTGCGGATCGTCTTGCAGGCCTTCAGTCCGTCGAGCGTCAACGGTACCTTGATGCAGACATTGGGCGCGATCTTGGCCAGCACCTCGGCCTCCGCCATCATGTCCTTGAATTCGGTCGCCACGACCTCCGCCGAGACCGGACCCTCGATGATATCGCAGATCTGCCTGGTGACGTCGGCGATCTTGCCGCCCGATTTGAGGATCAGCGACGGGTTGGTGGTGACGCCGTCGAGCAGTCCCAGATCGTTCAGCTCACGGATATCCTTGATGTCGGCGGTGTCGACAAAAAATTTCATGGCGGGTCTCCTGAAGATTTTTATGTGCATGCCATGCACATTCGGGGTCGGCCTTTGATCTAGACCAAAGTCAGGGCAAGGTCACGCCTCATGATCGAAGATTCGCCCTTTGTCGCGGCCGCACCGGTGCTGGTGCCGATGCCCGCCGAACGCCCCTACACCTATGCCGTGCCCGCCGGCATGCGCGTGGTGCCGGGCTCGATCGTGCGCGTGCCGCTCGGCCCTCGCCAGGTCGCCGGCATCGTCTGGGATGGCGCCGTCGAGAAGGTCGACGCGAAAAAGCTGCGCCCCATCGAACAGGTCTTCGACTGCCCGCCGATCGATCGCGCGATGCGCCGCTTCGTCGACTGGGTGGCGCAGTACACGCTGTCGCCACCGGGCATGGTGGCGCGCATGCTGCTCAGGGCACCCGAAGCATTCGATCCCGAACCATGGATCGAGGGGCTGCAGCGCACGCTTCTCGCACCCGATCGGATGACGGCTGCCCGAGAGCGTGTGCTGGAGACGGCTGAAGGCGGGCTGGCCTGGACGCGGTCCGGCCTCGCCCATGCTGCCGGCGTGTCGTCGACGGTGATCGACGGCCTGAGGGCGCAAGGCGTGTTCGAGACGGTGATGATCCCGCCGCGCCCGGTCGTGGCGGCACCCGATTCCAGCTACGCCATACCGGAATTGATGCCGGACCAGCGCGACGCCGCGCTGATGCTGCGCTCCAATGTCGCAGCCGGCGTGTTCAACGTCGCGCTGCTCGACGGCGTCACCGGATCGGGCAAGACGGAGGTTTATTTCGAGGCGGTGGCGGCCGCGCTCGACCAGGGCAAGCAGGTGTTGATCCTGCTGCCGGAAATCGCGCTGACGCATGCCTTTCTCGAGCGCTTCCAGCAGCGCTTCGGTGCCAAGCCGGGCGAATGGCATTCCGACCTGCCGCCCAGGATGCGCGAAAAAGTCTGGCGGCAAGTGGCGGAAGGCGGCGTGCGGGTCGTCGCCGGCGCGCGCTCGGCGCTGTTCCTGCCGTTCAAGGAGCTCGGCCTGATCGTCGTCGACGAGGAGCACGACCCTGCCTACAAGCAGGAAGACCGTGTTTTCTACAATGCGCGCGACATGGCAGTGGTGCGCGGTCATATCGGCAGTTTTCCGGTGGTGCTGGCATCGGCGACGCCATCGGTTGAAAGCCGCGTCAATGCGAGCCAAGGCAAATACAACAGAGCCGTCCTCTCTGCCCGTTTCGCCGAGGCGGCGCTTCCCCATCTCAAGGCAGTCGATATGCGCCGGGCACCCCCGGCGCGCGGCGGCTTCCTGTCACCGGTGCTGCTCGACCAGATGCGCCAGACGCTGGAGAGGAAGGAGCAGTCGCTGCTGTTCCTCAACCGGCGCGGCTATGCCCCGCTGACGCTGTGCCGGGTCTGCGGCCATCGCTTCGGCTGCCCGGTCTGCTCGGCCTGGCTGGTCGAGCACCGGTTTCGCGGCCAGCTCGTCTGCCATCATTGCGGGCACAATGAGCGCCGCCCCGAAGCCTGCCCTGAATGCGGGACACTGGATCATCTGGTCGCCTGCGGGCCAGGTGTCGAGCGCATCGCCGAAGAGGTCGTCGCGCATTTTCCCGACGCGCGCACCATCGTGCTGTCGTCCGACCTGATGGGCGGTGTGCGGCGGCTGCGGCTGGAGCTGGAAGCGATCGCCAATGGCGAGGCCGACATCGTCATCGGCACGCAGCTCGTCGCCAAGGGCCACAATTTCCCCAACATGACGCTGGTGGGCGTCGTCGATGCCGATCTCGGCCTTGCCAATGGCGATCCGCGCGCCGCCGAGCGCACCTTCCAGCTGCTCAGCCAGGTGACCGGCCGCGCCGGCCGCACCGGCAAGAAGAGCCTTGGCCTGCTGCAGACCTTCCAGCCCGAGCATCCGGTGATGCGGGCGATCGTCTCCGGCGACGCCGAGGCGTTTTACGAGCGCGAGATCGCCGAGCGCGAGCGGGCCGCCCTGCCGCCCTTCGGCCGGCTGGCCGGTGTCATCGTCAGCGCGGTGACGCGGGCCGAAGCCGAGGGCCATGCGCGCGGCCTGCGCCGCGCCGCGCCCGAGGCCGCCGACCTGTTCGTGCTCGGCCCGGCCGAGGCGCCGCTCTCCTTGCTCGGCGGCCGCCACCGCTTTCGCCTGCTGATCCAGGGCGAACGGCGCGCCGACATGCAAGGCTTCATCCGCGCCATGCTGGCCAACGGGCCGAAGCAGCGCGGCTCGGTCAGGGTGCAGGTCGACATCGACCCGCAGAGCTTTTTGTAAGTTGAACGCCGTCGGCCACTCTCGGCAAATGGGTTCATCGAGAGCGGATCAAAATTCGACGTCCCTCAATGGCGATTCATTTCGCTCAAGTTCGATGCCGCCCGGATACCGAAGCAAAAAGTCCCCGAAATTTTCCTGGCTGTCTTGCGGATAAAGCTTTCGCCCTTCAGCAACCGGAATGACCATGGTGGTCGGCCTGCCGTTTCTCGTGACAATGGTTGGCTCGTCGTTTCCTGCGGCATCGACGATTGCCGAGAGTCTCGCCTTGGCCTGCCGAAGCTCAATAGTTTTCACGACGACCTCCCTTATAGTCTCGTGTGTTTATGATATCGGGATTACCCAGCAAAGGAACAGCCCTTATGAAAACCCTTGGCCTTCTGGGCGGCATGAGCTGGGAATCGACCGCCATCTACTATCGCCTGCTGAATGAGGTCGTGCGCGAGCGGCTCGGCGGGCTGCATTCGGCCAAATTGCTGCTGTGGTCATTCGACTTCACCGAAATCGCCGAGCGGCAGCATCGTGGCGACTGGGACGGCGCCGGCGTGCTTCTCGTCGAAGCGGCGCGCAAGCTCGAGGCGGGCGGCGCGGAAGGCTTGCTTCTGTGCACCAACACCATGCACAAACTGGCCGACCAGGTGCAGGCGTCGGTGTCGATCCCGCTGATCCACATCGCCGACGCCACGGCGGTCGCGGTCAAGCGCGCCGGCATGCAGCGCCCGGCACTGCTGGCGACGCGGTTCACCATGGAGCAGGATTTCTACAAGAGCCGGCTCGCCGACAAATACGGCCTGCGGCCCGTCGTCCCCAATGCTACCGGGCGCGACATGATCCATCGCGTCATCTACGAGGAATTGTGCCAGGGCATCGTCACCGAAGCCTCCAAGGCGGCTTATATCGCCGAGACCGAACGCCTGCGCCGCGATGAGGCCGCCGACAGCGTCATCATGGGCTGCACCGAGATTACCATGCTGATCGGTCAGCAGGATTTCGACATTCCGGTCTTCGACACGACGCGCATCCATGCCGAGGCGGCGGTCGAATTCGCGCTGGGCTGACAGGCTTCCGCAAATTGCCGGACTCCATCTGGCGTCGTTTCTTTCCTTCGCTAGAATGCCCGGAATTTCAAAACAGGCATTCGAGGGGACAAGATGGATTTTGCGCTTCCGTGGCCGACGAGCCAGGGCGAATGGCTGGCATGGTCGAGCGCCGTCGTCACCGTGTTGCTCGGGCTTTTGTTCTTTCTGGCACCCAGCCTCGCCTTCCGTGCCCTGCGCTTGCAAGTCAAGCCCGAGAAGACGGCGGCGATCGCCGAGGGGCGCGGCAGGATGTCGGGCTTCTATCTGGGTGTCGGCCTGTGCTGTATCCTGCTGGCGCAGCCGCTGATCTACATGGCGCTCGGCTTCTCCTGGCTGTTCACCGCCTTTGGCCGGCTGCTGTCGATGATGTCGGATGGCGCCAACACGCCTTTCAATTGGGTTTCCATCGTGGTGGAATTGGTGCTGGCGGCGTTGCCGCTCGCCTTTGCCTTCGGCTTTCTGCCTTGAATCGTTGGGTATTCCGCGATGGAAGACGGGTGACTTTCGCCGGATGCGACAATAGTGCCTGAAAACCATGCGGAACGACGCATTGCGGTCTTAAAATGCCTGTGCTAGACGGCAATCGACTTTCGGCCGGGGATAGCGGAAGCCGCGCCTCCGTGCTCGAAAAAATGCAGTAAGGTCAAAGATTTAGCCAGAGTTTTTGCTCGCGCCAACAATCTACGGCCTGTCAGACAAGAGAAAAGACGGTCCGTGGCTCAATCGTCATCGCCAATCTCAGGTGTCGCAGAACGGTATGCGGGTTCGCTGTTCGAACTCGCCCTGCAGGCAAATTCCGTCGCCAAGGTCGAAGCCGATCTCAACAGCTTCGAAGCCATGCTCGCGGGCAGCGCGGACCTTACCCGGCTGATCAACAGCCCGGTGTTCTCCAGCGAGGACCAGGCCAAAGCCATCGCGGCGATCGCCGACAAGGCCGGCATTACCGGCCTCACCGGCAATTTTCTGCGCGTCGTCGCCAGAAACCGCCGGCTGTTCGCCATTCCCGGCATGATCAGGGCGTTCCGCCAGATCGCCGCCGAACATCGTGGCGAAACCGCTGCTGAAGTGACGTCGGCTCACGAGCTGACGGCTGCCCAGCAAACCGAACTCAAGGCGGCGCTGAAGAGCGTTGCCGGCAAGGACGTGGCCATCTCCGTCACCGTCGATCCGTCGCTGCTCGGCGGGCTGGTGGTCAAGATGGGCTCGCGTCAGATCGATACGTCGCTCAAAACCAAACTCAATTCGCTCAAGCTTGCACTGAAAGAGGTCGGCTGATGGACATCCGCGCCGCGGAAATTTCCGCAATTCTGAAAGACCAGATCAAGAATTTCGGCAAGGAGGCCGAGGTCTCCGAAGTTGGACAGGTGCTGTCCGTCGGTGACGGTATCGCCCGCGTCTACGGTCTCGACAATGTCCAGGCCGGCGAAATGGTCGAATTTCCCGGCGGCATTCGCGGCATGGCGCTCAACCTCGAAGCCGACAATGTCGGCGTCGTCATCTTCGGCGCCGACCGCGACATCAAGGAAGGCGACATCGTCAAGCGCACCGGCGCCATCGTCGACGTCCCCGTCGGCCCCGGCCTGCTCGGCCGCGTCGTCGACGCGCTCGGCAATCCGATCGACGGCAAGGGGCCGATCAAGGCAGTCGAGCGCAAGCGCGTCGACGTCAAGGCGCCCGGCATCATCCCGCGCAAGTCGGTGAACGAGCCGATGTCGACCGGCCTCAAGGCCATCGATGCGCTGATCCCGGTCGGCCGAGGCCAGCGCGAGCTGGTCATCGGCGATCGCCAGACCGGCAAGACCGCCATCATCCTCGACACGATGCTCAACCAGAAGTCGGTGCACGACAACGGCCCCGAAAAGGAAAAGCTCTACTGCGTCTACGTCGCCGTCGGCCAGAAGCGCTCGACCGTCGCGCAGTTCGTCAAGGTGCTGGAAGAGCGCGGCGCGCTCGAATACTCGATCATCATCGCCGCCACCGCTTCCGACCCGGCGCCGATGCAGTTCCTGGCGCCGTTCGCCGGTGCCACCATGGGCGAGTACTTCCGCGACAACGGCATGCATGCGCTGATCAGCTATGACGATCTGTCGAAGCAGGCCGTCGCCTATCGCCAGATGTCGCTGCTGCTGCGCCGCCCGCCGGGCCGCGAAGCCTATCCCGGCGACGTCTTCTACCTGCATTCGCGCCTGCTCGAGCGCGCCGCCAAGCTCAACGACGATCTGGGCGGTGGTTCATTGACCGCTTTGCCGATCATCGAAACGCAGGCCAACGACGTGTCGGCCTACATCCCGACCAACGTGATCTCGATCACCGACGGCCAGATCTTCCTCGAAACCAACCTGTTCTTCCAGGGCATCCGTCCTGCGGTGAACGTCGGCCTCTCGGTCAGCCGCGTCGGCTCCGCCGCGCAGATCAAGGCGATGAAGCAGGTTGCCGGCTCGATCAAGGGCGAGCTCGCGCAGTACCGCGAAATGGCGGCTTTCGCGCAGTTCGGCTCGGATCTCGACGCCGCCACGCAGCGCCTGCTCAACCGCGGATCGCGCCTGACCGAACTCCTGAAGCAGCCGCAGTTCTCGCCGCTGAAGACGGAAGAGCAGGTCGCGGTGATCTTCGCCGGCGTCAACGGCTATCTCGACAAGCTGCCGGTCAACCAGGTCGGCAAGTTCGAGCATGGCCTGCTCAGCCACATGCGTGCGGCCGGCAAGGACGTTCTCGAAGCCATCCGCAACGAAAAGGCGCTGTCGGACGATCTGCGCGCCAAGCTGAAGGCTGAGATCGATGCTTTCGCCAAGACCTTCGCCTGAGCGAAGCGCAAGACGGGATCAGGTTTGAAGCATGCCTTCATTAAAAGACCTTCGTAACCGTATCGCCTCGGTCAAGGCGACGCAGAAGATCACCAAGGCGATGCAGATGGTTGCCGCGGCGAAGCTGCGCCGTGCGCAAGAGGCCGCGGAAGCAGCGCGCCCCTATTCGGAGCGCATGGGTTCCGTGCTGGCCAACATCACCCAGGCGATCGGTGGCGGCGGCGATGCCCCGGCGCTGATGACCGGCACCGGCAAGGACGACGTGCATCTGCTCGTGGTCTGCACAGCCGAGCGCGGCCTGTGCGGTGGCTTCAATTCGCAGATCGCCCGCGTCGCCCGCGACCACATCCGCAAGCTGCTGGCCGACGGCAAGCAGGTCAAGATCATCTGCGTCGGCAAGAAGGGTTTCGACATCCTGCGCCGCGACTATGCATCGCTGATCATCGACCGTGTCGATCTGCGCGAGGTCAAGACGCTCGGCTTCGTCAATGCCGACGCCATCGCCAAGAAGGTCATCCAGCTCTTCAACGAGGGCGGCTTCGACATCTGCACGCTGTTCTATTCGCAGTTCAAGTCGGTGATCAGCCAGATTCCGACCGCGCAGCAGATCATCCCGGCCGGCATTGCTTCGGCTCCGGCGGAAGTGACGGATGGCGGCAACGCCGTCCACGAGTACGAACCGGAGCCGGGCGAAATCCTCTCCGACCTTATTCCGCGCAACATCTCGGTGCAGGTTTTCCGGGCGCTGCTCGAAAACGCGGCCGGCGAAATGGGCGCCAAGATGAGCGCCATGGACAATGCGACGCGCAACGCCGGCGAGATGATCAACAAGCTGTCGATCACCTACAACCGCCAGCGGCAGGCGCAGATCACCAAGGAACTGATCGAAATCATTTCGGGCGCCGAGGCGCTCTAGGCGCGGTCCGCGGGTCATCGACCCGCGACCGGACCGCGTGAGAAACAAAGGACGAAAAAGGGTAAAGACGATGGCGAAAGCAGCGACCCCCCAGAAGGCGGCCCCCAAGGCGGCAGCCGCGAAGACCGCGGCCCCCGCGAAAGCGGCGGCCAAGGCTCCAGCAGCGAAGGCGGCTCCGCCCAAGACGGCCGCAGCACCGGTGAAGGCCGCTGCGGCCAAGACATCGGCAGTGGCCAGCAAGGCAACCGGCGTTGTCGGTAAGGTCCGCCAGGTCATCGGCGCCGTCGTCGACGTCCAGTTCGGCGATCACCTGCCGGCGATCCTGAACGCGCTCGAGACGACCAATGTCGGCAACCGCCTGGTGCTCGAAGTTGCCCAGCATCTGGGTGAAAACACCGTCCGCTGCATCGCCATGGACTCGACCGAAGGTCTGGTTCGCGGCCAGGACGTGCGTGACACCGGTGCGCCGATCACCGTGCCGGTCGGTCCGGGCATGCTCGGCCGCATCATCAACGTCATCGGCGAGCCGGTCGACGAAGAAGGTCCGGTCGACGCGATCGAAATGCGCTCCATCCACCAGCCAGCTCCGACCTATGTCGAGCAGTCGACGGAAGCGCAGATCCTGATCACCGGCATCAAGGTGCTCGACCTACTGGCTCCCTACGCCAAGGGCGGCAAGATCGGCCTGTTCGGCGGCGCCGGCGTCGGCAAGACCGTGCTGATCCAGGAACTGATCAACAACATCGCCAAGGCGCATGGCGGCTATTCGGTGTTCGCCGGCGTCGGCGAGCGCACCCGCGAAGGCAACGATCTCTATCACGAGTTCATCGAGTCCGGCGTCAACAAGAAGGGCGGTGGCGAAGGCTCCAAGGCGGCGCTCGTCTATGGCCAGATGAACGAGCCGCCGGGCGCGCGCGCCCGCGTCGGCCTGACCGGCCTGACGGTCGCCGAATATTTCCGCGACCAGGGCCAGGACGTGCTGTTCTTCGTCGACAACATCTTCCGCTTCACGCAGGCGGGTTCGGAAGTGTCGGCTCTGCTCGGCCGTATCCCGTCGGCCGTCGGCTATCAGCCGACGCTCGCCACCGACATGGGCGCGCTGCAGGAACGCATCACCACCACCACCAAGGGCTCGATCACGTCGGTGCAGGCCATCTACGTGCCCGCCGACGACTTGACCGATCCGGCGCCGGCGACCTCGTTTGCCCACCTTGACGCGACGACGACGCTCAACCGCGCCATCGCCGAAAAGGGCATCTACCCGGCCGTCGATCCGCTCGATTCGACCTCGCGCATGCTCGACCCGCTGGTCGTCGGCGACGAGCACTATGGCGTCGCGCGCCAGGTGCAGTCGATCCTCCAGCGCTACAAGTCGCTGCAGGACATCATCGCCATCCTGGGCATGGACGAGCTGTCGGAAGAGGACAAGCAGACCGTGGCCCGCGCCCGCAAGATCGAGCGCTTCCTGTCGCAGCCCTTCTTCGTCGCCGAAGTGTTCACCGGCGCGCCGGGCAAGCTGGTCGATCTCGCCGATACCATCAAGGGCTTCAAGGGCCTCTGCAACGGCGACTACGATCACCTTCCGGAAGCTGCCTTCTACATGGTTGGCGGCATCGAGGAAGCAGTCGAGAAGGCACAGCGCCTGGCGGCTGAAGCAGCATAAAAAAGCGAATAGCGAATAGGGAGTAGCGAATAGGGGATATGGGGCGGCGAATTCTTCTGACTACTCGCTACTCGCTATTCGCTATTCGCTAAATTGACATGGCTGAAGCTTTCAAGTTCGAACTGGTCTCGCCGGAGCGCCTGCTGGTTTCCGAGCAGGTCGAATCCGTCGTCATTCCGGGCGCCGAAGGCGAGATGACCGTGATGGCGCATCACGCCCCGGTCATGACCACGATCAAGCCTGGCGTCGTCACGGTGAAGACCGTGTCGGGCGGCGAAGAGCGCTATGTGGTGTTCGGCGGCTTCGCCGACATCGTTCCTGCGGGCTGCACGCTGCTGGCGGAATCGGCTGTCGCGGTGAAGGATGTCGACCGCGCCGATCTCGCGCGCCGCATCCAGGAAGCCAGGGAAGACGCCGCCGACGCCAAGGACGACCAAGCGAGAAGCAAGGCCGAACAGTTCCTTAGCCAGCTCACGACGCTGGAAGCTGCCATCCTGCCGGCGTAAGGGCCGGCTATCTCCTCGCCATCCGGGTAGAGCGAACGCGAGGCGGAGCGCAGTAGCGCAAAGGAGCGTTCTGTAGCGATCCTTCACGCCCCCCTCTGTCCTGCCGGACATCTCCCCCACAAGTGGGGAGATCGGCCGTCATCGCGGCTTTCGCAAATCTCCAGCGTTGTAGGGTTGGCGCCGGCATCCGAGCTGCCAATCTCCCCCTCGAGGGCCCTCGTGGGGGAGATGTCCGGCAGGACAGAGGGGGGCGCTGTCCCGCCGACGTCAACGGTCTGCGCCCATCACAACCATCAAGTCATAGCTCAGGATTGCTCGCAAGGGCTGGCCCGCCCTGCTTGAGATGGACGATGTGGGTGGCCACGAACTCGATCAGCGTCTGACGCGAGGCGTGGTCCTTGGCGAAGCCGGCGAGGTCGAATACAGCCGCTACCGTCTCTTCCGTCGGCAGATTCCGACCGAAAAGCGTGGCCAGTGCTGAGTCAAGCGGATCAGTGAAATGGCCCTCCGGCAAGGTCTTGCCGCGCGCCTCGCAGGCCGCGATCCAGGCGGCGATCACCAGCGTCAGATGTTCGGGCACAGCGCCGGCCTCGATGCTCTCCAAGGCGGAAGCGACGATGCGCTGCGGCAGTTTCTGGCTGCCGTCATTGGCGATCTGTGCCGTGCGGTGGGCAAGAGCGGTGTTTGAAAACCGCTCGGCCAGTTCAGCCGTATAACTCGCCGTGTCGAGCCCGGCATTCCTGGGCAGTGTCGGGATGGCCTCGGCCCAGAGCGCATCGACAAAGGCCCGTATCGCCGGATCGGCGAAGGCGCGGTCGACGGTGGCGTGACCGCTGAGCAGGCCGAGATAGGCGATGGCCGAATGCGAGCCGTTGAGCAGGCGTAGCTTCATGTCCTCGAAGGGGCCGACGTCGTCGACCATGGTGACGCCGAACTGTTCCCAGGCCGGGCGGCCCCCCGGGAAATCGTCTTCGACCACCCATTGGCAGAACGGCTCGGTCATCACAGGCCAGGCGTCCTCGACGCCGAGTTCTTCTGCGATCCGCACCCGGTCGGCATCGGTGGTTGCCGGTACGATGCGATCGACCATGCTCGACGGAAAGGCGACCGCATCGGCGATGTGTTTGGCGAGCCCGGCATCGCCCTTCGCATCGAGCTTGGCATCCCGCAATTCGGCGAATTCGATCAGCAGCCGGTGCAGCGTGGCGCCGTTGGCCGGCAGGTTGTCGCAGCACAGCACGGTGAAGGGCGCCGTGCCGGCGGCGCGTCGCCGGGCAAGCGCCTCGGTCAGAAAACCATGCGCCGTCTTCGGCGTCTGCGGCTCTGCCAGGTCGTGGACGATATCGGGATGAGCGGTATCCAGTCCACCGCCCGCTGCCCGCAGATACGCCTTTTCGGTGATCGTCAGCGTGACGATGCGGGTGCGCGGATCGGTCAGCGCGGCCAGCACCGCGCTTGGGTCTTCCGGCGCCACCAGCATCGAGGCGATCGAACCGATGACGCGAAGCTTTTCCTCGCCGCTGCTTCTGATCGCCAGCGTATAGAGGCCGTCCTGCGGCGTGAGCGCGTCGCGTGTGTCGGCGCTGCGCAGCGACACGCCTGTTATGCCCCAGCCTGTCTCGCCAGCAGCCAGGCAGTCGTCGACATAGGCCGCCTGATGGGCGCGATGGAAGGCGCCGACGCCGAGATGCACGATGCCCGGGACGACGCGGCTGCGATCGTACAAAGGTGTCGCGATCGAAGCCGGCAATGCCCGCGCCGTTATCGAGGAAAGGCGTTTGGTCGTTGTGGCGCGGCTGGTTCGGTCGGATGGCATGAAAAAAGCCTCAGGGAGTGGTCGGCAAGCGGCGTAACATTCGATTTCCTGCCACACAATGGGCCGAAAAGTCATCATACAACAATCTAATTTTTGTATGTTGACATTATTTCTTGCCGACCCTACCGATAGCCGCTCTGGGAGGATGATCGTGGCACTGACCGATGCGGATTTGCTGTTTCCCGCCGAGGCGCATTCGCGCTCGGTCGCCCGCGATCTTTATGCCGGGATCAAGGATCTGCCCCTGGTCAGCCCGCACGGTCACACCGACCCGCGCTGGTATGCGCTGAACGAGCCGTTCCCGGATCCGGCGCAACTGCTCATCGTCCCGGACCACTACATTTTCCGCATGCTGTTCAGCCAGGGCGTCCGCCTCGAGGATCTCGGCGTGGCGACGCTGGACGGCGCGCCTGTCGAGACCGACGGCAGGACGATCTGGCGGCGCTTTGCCGAGCACTATTTTCTGTTTCGCGGCACGCCGACCCGGCTGTGGTTCGACCATGTGCTGGCGCATCTGTTCGGCATCGACGAACCGTTGACCGCCGCGACCGCCGACAGCCACTACGACACCATCGCGACGCTGCTGCAGTGGGAGAATTTCCGCCCGCGCGCGCTGTTCGAGCGCTTCAACATCGAGGTCATCGCGACGACCGAAGGCGCGCTCGACGATCTCAAATGGCACCAGATGATCCGCGACAGCGGCTGGGAGGGCCGCGTTATCACCGCCTACCGGCCGGACGCGGTCGTCGATCCCGACTTCGAAGGATTCTCGGCCAATCTCGACCGGCTCGGCGAAATCACCGGCTGCGACACCGGCAGCTGGGCCGGCTATCTCGATGCGCATCGCCGGCGGCGCGCCTTCTTCAAGAGTTTTGGCGCGACCTCGTCCGATCATGGCCATCCGACGGCGGAGACCGCCAATCTCTCGGATGCGGCGGCCGAGGAGCTGTTCAATCGGATTCGCCGTGGTTCCGACGACGAGCGCGAGCGCAAACTGTTCCGCGCGCAGATGCTGACCGAGATGGCCAAGATGAGCCTCGACGACGGGCTGGTGCTGCAGATCCATCCCGGCTCCTGGCGCAACCATTCGCCGGCAATCTTCCAGAAGTTCGGCCGCGACAAGGGCTTCGATATCCCAACCCGGACCGACTATGTGACGGCGCTGAAACCGCTGCTCGATTGCGTCGGGCTGGAGCGTGATCTCACCATCATACTCTTCACGCTCGACGAGACCAGCTATGCGCGCGAACTGGCGCCGCTCGCCGGCGTCTACCCGGCGCTGAAACTCGGGCCGGCCTGGTGGTTTCACGACAGCCCGGAAGGCATGCGGCGCTTCCGCGAGATGACCACCGAGACGGCCGGCTTCTACAACACCGTCGGCTTCAACGACGACACCCGCGCCTTTCCATCCATTCCGGCGCGTCACGATGTGGCGCGCCGGGTCGACTGCGCGTTCCTCGCGCGTCTCGTCGCCGAGCACAGGCTGCGCGAGGACGAGGCGCATGAGCTTGCGCGGGAGCTCGCCTACACGCTTGCCAAGAAGGCGTACCGGCTCTGAGCCGGGCGCTCCGATTTTTAAAAGGGAGGAAGTCATGTTGCATTTTTCGAAATTGACGGCGGCTACGTTTGCCTTCGGCTCACTGCTGGTCGGCATTGCCAATGCCGACACCGTGCTGAGGTCATCGGATACCCATCCCGACGGCTATCCGACCGTCGAGGCGGTCAAATACATGGGCGACCTGATCAAGCAGCGCACCAATGGCCGCTACTCGGTCGAGGTCTACCATTCGGCGCAGCTCGGAGAGGAAAAGGACACGATCGAGCAGACCCAGGCCGGTGTCATCGACCTCAACCGCGTCTCGATGGGACCGTTCAACGGCGTCGTGCCGGAAACGGCGGTTCCGTCCCTGCCCTACATGTTCCGCTCGGTCGAGCATATGCGCCATGTCATGGACGGCCCGATCGGGGACGAAATCCTGAAAGCCTTTGAGACTCACGATCTCGTCGGCCTCGCCTTCTACGATTCCGGGGCGCGCTCCTTCTACAACACCAAGAAGGACGTCACCTCGATGGCCGATATGAAAGGGATGAAGTTCCGCGTCATCCAGTCGGACGTGTTCGTCGACATGGTCAATGCGTTGGGTGCCAATGCCACGCCGATGGCCTATGGCGAGGTCTATTCGGCTCTGCAGACCGGTGTCATCGACGGCGCCGAGAACAACTGGCCGAGCTTCGAATCCGCCAAGCACTACGAGGTCGCCAAGCATTACACCATGGACCAGCACCAGATCGTTCCGGAAGTGCTGGTGCTGTCGAAGGCGAGCTGGGATAAGCTCGCGCCGGAAGACCAGGCGATCGTCCGGCAAGCGGCAAAAGACAGCGTCGTCAAGATGCGCGAATTGTGGGACGCGCAGGAGAAGAAGTCGCGCGACATCGTCGAGAAGGCCGGCGTCAAGGTCAGCGAGATCGACAAACAGCCGCTGATCGATGCGATGAAGCCGGTCTACGACAAGTATCTGTCGACGCCCGAGTTGAAAGACCTCGCGTCGCGTATCCAGGCAACCAAGTAATCCGTTCGTGGCAAATGATGGCGCGATTGTCCGCGCCATCATCCGGGGGAGGTGTGCATATGAAATCATTTTGGCTCGCAATAGAGCGGCTGCTGTCAGGATTGGCGAGGCTTGCGCTATGGGTCAGCGGCATCGGGCTGACCCTGATGACGGTGATCATCTTCTGGCAGGTATTTTCGCGTTATGTGCTCAACAGTTCGCCAAGCTGGACGGAACCCTTCTCGGTGCTCTTGATGGGTTGGTTCATCTTCCTGGGCGCAGCAGTCGGTGTTCGCGAGCGCACCCATCTGGGTTTCGATGTGTTGCTCTATTTCCTGCCGTCCGCCGCCAAGGCGGTGCTGCGCAGCATTTCGGATATCGTCGTGCTCGCCTTCGGTGCCGGCATGATCGTCTACGGCGTCCAGCTTGCCAGGCTGACCTGGAACACGGTGATGCCGTCTCTGGCTTTCCCGGGCGGCATCGGCTTCCTGCCGGTCATCCTGGGCGGCGCGCTTGTCTGCCTGTTTTCGCTTGAGCGGCTGGCCGGACGGTTTGCCGGATTGCCGGTCGATGCCGATCAGTACGCCACGGGCGAGGAGGGTCTGTGATGGCACTGACGGTTCTGTTCGGCACCTTCGTCTTCCTGCTGATCATCGGCACGCCTATCGCGTTCTGCCTCGGCGTCGCCAGCTTCGCGACGGTTCTGGTGCTGGGTCTGCCCCCGCTTGTGGTGTTCCAGCGCCTCAACTCGGGCGTTTCCGTGTTCTCGTTGATGGCAATCCCGTTCTTCATCTTCGCCGGCGACCTGATGGTGCGCGGCGGCATTGCCGCCCGGCTGGTGGCGCTTGCAGGGTCACTGGTCGGCCATCTGCGCGGCGGCTTAGGTCAGGTCAACATCGCTGCCTCGACCATGTTCGGCGGCATTTCCGGCTCGGCGGTGGCCGATGCCTCGGCGGTCGGCGGGCTGATGATCCCGCAGATGAAGGCGCGCGGCTATGGCGTCGACTATGCCGTCAACATCACCTCCGTCGGCGCCATCATTGCGCTGCTGATCCCGCCCTCGCACAACATGATCATCTATTCGATCTCGGCCGGCGGCCGCATCTCGATCGCCGACCTGTTCACCGCGGGCGTCATACCCGGCTTGCTGTTGGCGCTGTCTCTCATGATCACGGCTTATTGGGTCGCCAGCCGTCGCGGCTATCCGACCGAGCCTTTCGCGGGCTTCGGCCGCGCATTGCAACTGCTTGTCGCCGCGATTCCAGGCCTGGTCCTGATCGGCATCATCTTCGGCGGCGTCCGCTCCGGCATCTTCACGGCCACTGAAAGCTCATGCATCGCCATCGTCTACGCCTTCCTGGTGACGCTTTTCATATACCGCTCGATGAGCTGGAACGACTTCGTCGCCGCCACAACGGCTGCCGTGCGCACGACGGCAATGGTGCTGATGATCATCGGCTGTGCTGCTGCCTTTGGCTGGCTGCTGGCCTATCTCAGGGTCCCCGCCGCGCTCGTCGCCTTCCTGCAGTCCGTGTCCGACAACAAGCTGGTCATCCTGCTGATGATCAATGTCGTCTTGCTTATCCTCGGCACGTTCATGGATATGTCGCCGCTGATCATCATCACCACGCCGATCTTCCTGCCCGTGGTGATGGCCTACGGGGTCGACCCCGTGCATTTCGGCGTCATCCTGATCCTCAATCTCGGCATCGGCCTGTGCACGCCACCGGTGGGGGCGGTGCTGTTCGTCAGCTGCGCCATCGGGCGCATCCCGATCTGGACGGCGATGCGCTCGATCTGGCCGTTCTACGGCGCCGCTTTCGTCGTGTTGATGCTTGTCACCTACATACCGGAAATCTCATTGTGGCTGCCGAGCCTGTTCCACTAGAGTTTTGACGCAATTCCGGACGGAAAACCGTTTCACACTTTTCCTGGAATTGCTTAAGGAGACCATCAAGTGTCCGCTGCATCCGCCGACCTCAAGGTCGAGAGAAAACCCAAGCTGTCGGAAACCGTCGTCGCGGCGATCCGTAGGCAGCTGCAGGCGGGCGAGATTCAGCCTGGCCACAAATTGCCGACCGAGGGCCAGCTGACCGAGACCTTCGGCGTCAGCCGCACCGTCGTCCGCGAGGCGTTGGCCAAGCTTGCCGCCGACGGGCTGGTCGAGCCGCGCCAGGGCGCCGGCGTCTTCGTCACCGAGCACATCTCGACGATGTTCGGCGCGCTGGCCGCCGACATGGGCAGCAAGGATTCGATCGCGCTCAACGTGCTCGAAGTGCGGCTTGCGATCGAGATCGAATCTGCGGGGATTGCCGCCATCCGTCGCAACGCCGCGCAGGAAGCGGCAATCCAGGAAGCTTTCTTCGAGTTCGAGCGGCTGCTGCTTGCCAGCGAGCCGACCGGTCCGGCCGATCTCGCCTTCCACCGCGCGATCGCCAGCGCCACCAACAACCCGTTCTATGTCGAGATGCTCGACGTGCTCGGCCGGCGCGCCATTCCGTGCGACGTGACCTCGCCCTGGTCGACAGAGCTGGTGCAATCCGACAGCTACCAGCGCGGGCTGCAGCGCGAGCATCTGGTGATCCTCAACGCCATTTCATCGGGCGATGCCGAGGCCGCGCGTGAAGCGATGCGGACGCATCTCACCGCCAGCCAGCAGCGCTACCGCGAGCGCCTGCATGCGCGTCAGGCTTTTTACACCGACTCGGTCAAAGCCGCCGCTACCGGCGAATAATTATCTCAAGTCAGGACAACAATGAGCCAGAGCCATATCGACTTCACCTCCCGCTTTGCCATCGATCCGGTCGCCGCCGCGGCGATGGGAACCGACGAGCTGCGCCACAATTTCCACATCGAAGACCTGTTCCAGCCCGGCCGCGTCAGCCTGACCTATACCCATTACGACCGCATGATCGTCGGCGGCGCCGTGCCGACCGGTTCGCCGCTTCAACTGGAGGCGATCAAGCCGACCGGCACCAAGAACTTCCTCGACCGCCGCGAGCTGATCGCAGTCAACATCGGTGGGGCAGGCGTCATCGAGGCCGGCGGCCAGTCCTTTGAATTGCAGGCGCGCGACATGCTCTATCTCGGCATGGGGACAGCCGACGTGTCGTTCGCGTCGGCGGAGAAGAGCGCGCCGGCCAAATTCTACCTGCTCAGCGCGCCGGCGCATCAGGCTCATCCCAGCCGGCTGATCCGCATCGGCGATGCCAAACGCCTCGACCTCGGCAGCAAGGATGCCTGCAACGAACGCTCGATCTTCCAGTTCATCCATGCCGAGGGCGCAAAGACCTGCCAGTTGGTGGTCGGCATGACGCAGCTCGCTCCTGGCTCGGTGTGGAACACCATGCCGTGCCATGTGCATGACCGGCGCATGGAAGCCTATCTCTATTTCGACCTGGCCGAGACGGCGCGCGTCTTCCACTTCATGGGCGAGCCGGACGAGACGCGCCATCTGGTGATGCGCAACGAGGAAGCGGTGCTGTCGCCGGGCTGGTCGATCCATTCGGGCGCCGGCACATCCAACTACGCTTTCATCTGGGCGATGGCCGGGGACAATGTCGACTATACCGACGTTGACCCGGTGGCCTTGGACGAATTGCGGTGAGCGACCTCTCCGCCTTCAGCCTGGCCGGAAAGCGCATCCTCGTCACCGGCGCCAACACCGGCATCGGCCAGGGCATCGCGGTGTCGATCGCACGCGCCGGCGGCGTGGTGATCGGCGTCGGCCGCTCGTCGATGGACGAAACGGCAAGCAACGTCGCCGCGATGGGCGGGGAATTCGAGGCGGTGAGCGCCGACCTTGCCGACACGGCTGCCGCCGGCCCGATGCTCGACCGTATCTGGGACGGAAGCGGTCCGCTCGACGGGCTGGTCAACAATGCCGGCATCATCCGGCGCGCCGATGCCGTCGATCTCAGCGAGACCGATTGGGACGACGTCATGGACGTCAACCTGAAGACGGCTTTTTTGCTCTGCCAGTCCTTTGCCAGGCGTGTCCTGGCCGGCGGGCGCCAGGGAAAGATCGTCAACATCGCCTCGGTGCTGAGTTTCCAGGGCGGCATCCGCGTTGCGTCCTACACCGCCTCGAAGCATGGCGTGCTCGGCATCACTCGGCTGCTCGCCTGCGAATGGGCGCAAAAGGGCATCAACGTCAACGCCATCGCGCCCGGCTATATCGAGACCAACAACACGCAGGCGCTGCGTGCCGATCCCGATCGCAGCGCCGCCATCCTGGCGCGCATCCCGGCCGGCCGGTGGGGCGAGGCGGGTGATATTGGTGACGCCGCCGTCTTCCTGCTGGCGCCGGCGTCGAACTACATGCATGGCGCGGTGGTGCCGGTGGATGGCGGCTGGCTGGCGCGCTAGCACGGTTCATCGTTTTACGGAAGCGCCGAACTGCGCTACCTCTTTGTTTTGACGCAATTCCGGACGGAAGACCGTTTCACACTTTTCCTGGAATTGCTCTGAGGAGATGACGATGACCGCAAGGATTTTCGCGCACGCCGGCGAGGGCGCTTGGACGGCGACGCCGGACGGCAACAGGCGACGCGTTCTCCTGTACACGGACGAATTGATGATGGTCGAGTTCGCCTTCGACAAGGGTGGGGTCGGCGCCTTGCATTCGCACCCACATGTCCAGGCGAGCTACGTCGCCGAGGGTCGCTTCGAGGTGACCATCGACGGCCGGACCGAAATCCTCGCGGCCGGCGGCAGCTTCATCGTGCCGTCCGGTCTGGTTCACGGCGTCAAGGCGCTGGAAGCGGGGCGGCTGGTCGACAGCTTTACGCCGCACCGGGCCGATTTTCTCGCCTAGCCGAAGAGATCGAGCAGGGAAGACCCGCGCCCCAAAGGGAGGCGCGGGTTGTTGCCTGGGCGCTTGTGGCGCCGCGGTACTCAAGACATGACCGCAGGATGCGGAAGCTGCCGCATGATGGTGAAGATAGTCTTAACGCGCCGGTGCAGAGTGGTGACGATGGCTGATGGCCGCGTTCGGTCGGGTGATGTGCCGTAGCAGGCTGAAAAGCCGCTCGAACGTCTTGCCGTAAGGCGGGCGCAGCAAGGCCCCGGCGCTCAGGCGGGATTGAGCACGCGGTTGCCGGCGGCGAGCGCCGCCGTGACCGGCGCGACGGCGAGCTGGAAAGGATAATTCCAGGGCGACACGATGCCGAGCGGCTGCGCGACGAGGCGATTTCTGCCCGGCAGGAACGGCATGGCGGTGGCAATGTGACGCTCGCGCATCCAGCCCCTGAGATGGGACAGCGCGTGGCGGATGCCGGCGCACGACAAACAGTTCCGCAAGTCGCGTCTCGCGCGCGGAACGGCCGCCGAAGTCGGCATCGATGGCCGAGCAGATCTCGGCCTCGTGCCGCCCGGTCAGCGCCAGCAGGCGCCTCAGGCGATCCTTGCGGACGCCATTGTCGGGGAAAGGCTGCGCCTCGAAGGCCGCACGCTGCAACCGGAACCGCTCGCCGAGAGCATCCTGTCTGGTCCGCAGCATCGCGCCCTCCCTGGCTTGCCTGGCCGAGCTTACATCGTGGTGCGTGAGGGAACCAGCGGGGGTGGAGCTGCCCCTGGAGAAGGCCTGCCCTTGCTCAATGCCGCCGATCGGTCGGCCTGCTTATACCGACCTGTTCATGTTGTGGTCCGATGCCGGCTGCGCTAAGCCAAGGCGTCCATGCAGAGAGTCGTTTTGACCGGTTTCCACATCCTCTCCAATTCACGAAATTCCAGCCCGGTGTCTGCCTGATGCAGGCATCGGCAATGAGCGTCCCAGCCGAGGATCCCAAGCGGCGTGTCCTGAAGGACGTGTTCGGCTTCGATGATTTTCGTCCCGGCCAGGCCGATGTCATGGACGCGCTGCTGGCCGGGCGCCATGTGCTGGCTGTCATGCCGACGGGCGCGGGCAAATCGCTTTGCTATCAGGTGCCGGCGCTGGTCCTGGGCGGGCTCACCATTGTCGTCTCGCCGCTGGTCGCGCTGATGCAGGATCAGGTCGCCGCCTTGCGCCTTGCCGGCGTGGCGGCCGACACGATCAATTCCTCGATCGACCGCGATGCCAATATCGCCGCCTGGCGGCGCGTCGCTTCGGGCCAGACGCGCCTGCTCTACCTCGCGCCGGAGCGGCTGATGACCGAGCGGATGCTCGACGCGCTGGCCAGGCTCGATATCAGCCTGATTGCCGTCGACGAGGCGCATTGCATCTCGCAATGGGGCCCGGCGTTCCGGCGCGAGTATGAGGACCTGTCGCGGCTGCGCGGCATTTTCCCCAACGTGCCGATCATCGCGCTGACGGCGACAGCAGACGAGAGCACGCGCACGGATATCGAAGCCCGGCTGTTCGGCGAGCGTGTCGAAACCCTGGTGCTTGGCTTCGACCGGCCGAACATCAAGCTTGCCATCGAGGCCAAGCAGGACAGCAAGCGCCAGTTGCTGCGCTTCGTCGAGCGTCATCCGGGCCGCAGCGGCATCGTCTATTGCCTGTCGCGCAAGAAGACGGAAGAGATGGCGGCCTTCCTCGAAAAGAACGGCGTCACCGCGCTCGCCTATCATGCCGGCATGAGCAAGGAGGCACGTGATGCGAATCAAAACGCCTTCATGACGCTCTCCGGCGTTGTCATGGTGGCGACCATCGCCTTCGGCATGGGCATCGACAAGCCCGATGTCGCCTATGTCTTCCACACCGATATGCCGGGCAGCCTGGAGGCCTACTATCAGGAGATCGGCCGTGCCGGCCGCGATGGGCGAGATGCGGAAGCGCATATGCTGTTCGGCCTTGGCGACATCCGCATGCGCCGGCTTTTCATCGACGATGAGGACGCTGCCGTGGAGCACAAACGGCGCTCGCATCGCCGGCTCGACACGCTGATCGGCTATTGCGAGACGGCGCAGTGCCGCCGCCAGGTGCTGCTTGGTTATTTCGGTGAAGAGGCTTCGCCCTGCGGCAATTGCGACACCTGCCTCGATCAGGCGCCGCGCGCCGACGGCGGGGCGGAGGCGCGGGTCATCCTGGCGGCCATCGCGCAGAGCGGCGAACGTTTTGGTGCCGGTCATGTCATCGACATTCTGCTCGGCCATGAAACCGAGAAGGTGCTGACCAGAAGCCACCAGAGGCTTGCCAGCTTCGGCAGCGGACTGGCGCACAAGAAGGATTTCTGGCTGTCGCTGATCCGGCAGCTTGCCGCGGGCGGGTTCCTGGAACCTGATCCGAGCGGCCATGGTGGCCTCGCCATCTCCGAAAAAGGCCATGCGCTCGGCCGTGGCGAGACGCCCTTCCACTATCGGGTCGAAGTCCGCACCCGCGCCTTGCGCAAGATGCGAGCGACCGAGGGTATGAACGCCGAAGGCGTGGACGCATCTCTGCTGGCCACGCTCAAATCCTTGCGCCTGCGGCTCGCCAAGGAGCGTCAGGTGCCGGCCTATGTGGTGTTCTCCGATCGCACGCTGATCGATATGGCCGAACGCTGCCCTCGCGACCTCGACGCCTTTGCCGAGGTGAATGGTGTGGGGGCGGCGAAGCTGAAGGAGTTTGGCCAGGTTTTTCTGAGCGCGATCAAGGGGCATCGGGCGGGTGGTGCGGGCTGACGTCAGGCCTTCCCCCTGCAGAGAATACCTAAACCCCATGTCTCCTGGCTACGACTTCGGTCCCGATCTTGAGGAACTCAGATCGGCGCCGGATTGACGCCCGCGGCCCTTAGCTGAGCCCCCAGTTTGGTCCGGGTAGCACAGGCGGACTTGTTGCCGGCAATGCACTGATTATTGGCTGACGACCAATCCAGTAGGGCGGTATTTATCCAGCTGCCAGGTGCGCGCTGCTGGCCAAAGCCACCGGCCGGAGTGGCCGGATTGGCAACTGCGGCCGACGCCTTTCCTTGAGGTGCCCGTTTCCAGCCGCTGATGATCAGACAGTTCTTCATGTATTGATCTTCGGCTATCGCATTGCCGAGTGCGTTGCCAAGGCCAGCGCCGGCAACAAAGGCCGGCGATCCGATGGCAAGATAACCTTGGTCCACCGACCCTTTCCGCATCTCACACTGAGCATGCGCAACCTCGAAACTGGGTCCATATCCGATTTGCATGTAGTCGGCTTGATTGCTTGTTTGGCAGCCACCGAGCAGCACAATGGCAGTGAGTGCCATCAATGTTCTTCTTTTCATCCCCAAGCCCTCCCAAGGCCAGGGATCAGCATCTCCTAAAGCGAATATTTCCGCAAGAGACGGCAGTTATTTCAGCAAATTCTCGTCGGCGCGGATCGCAAAGTATATCCGGGTCACCGCGAGAGGTATATCCGGTTATTACTCTTCTGCATCGGAGGGGCGGAGATGTGCGACCACGAACTCGCGGATGGCCCCGGCCGTGGCTGGACGCCTTCGGTGCCGAGCAGCAGGATGTCGGACAGGCATGCTTCGACCGCATTGCGGATCCTGCGAGCGTGGTCCGATCCCCGACGCATTCGACGTTGCGAAGTCGCGCAGATGGATAGGATCGACAGCCATGTTCCGGTGAATGATCCATCCAGTGCCCTGTCGGCAGCGATCAGGTGCGTGGGCGCTCGTTGATCCGGCAGTCCATGCGCTCGCGGCGCTGTAGATTCGTGAACACTATCAGCAGGCGATGCCGATGCTGATCAGCGTGATCGGCGCCAGGCCGGTAAGCGTGACGAGCAGGCTCTGCCAGGAGTTGAAATCAAACGCTATTTCCCGAGTTCGTGTGTCCGTCTCGTCCTGGCGATGTGGCGGAACAGCAAAGGTTTTTGACAAAGTTTGCCAAAATACCCCATAATGGCAATCAATGGAGGCCGATATGGCGACTATGAACGTATCCTTGCCCGACCCCATGAAAGACTGGGTCGAGGCGCAAACTAGAACAGGTCGCTATGCAAATGCCAGCGACTATGTGCGTGATCTGATCCGCCGGGATCAGGAGCGCAATGACAAGATTGCGGCCATGCAGCGCTATGTCGATGACGGGCTGAAAAGTGGCATCGGGGGTCGTTCCAAAGACGCACTTTTTGCAGCCGCGTTGACGCGGGCCGATGCGACGCGCGGCAACGGGTAATGGGGTTCCGCCTTTCCCTGGCGGCGGAAGAAGACGTTGTCGCTATTGCCGAGCAGGGAGTGCGTCTGTTCGGCGCGGTGCAGGCTAGACAGTATCATGAGGGGTTGTTTGCGGTCTTTGAGTTGATCGCCGCCAATCCGCGCATGGCGCGGGAGCGCCGGGAGATCTCGCCGCCAATGCGCATCCACCCGTGCAAGGCCCATCTTGTCGTGTACCGGATCGAAGCGGACGGCGACATCCTCATTGTCCGAATCCGCCACGGACATGAGGATTGGGCGGGCGACCCTTTCTAGATTGGATTAGGGCCAAAAACTGCCGTATCCTTCCAGATACTCGGTGATTTTCGGCAGCGGAATGGACCGAAGCAGAGTGGCGGAGAGGGAGGGATTCGAACCCCCGATGGGCTTGCACCCATGCCGCATTTCGAGTGCGGTGCATTCGACCACTCTGCCACCTCTCCGCGGTCATGGTCGGCCGTTGCCGGCGCGGCGCACTAGATAACGGCTGAACGGGCAGGTTACAAGGCCAAATCCGTCAGTTATTTGGCTTGCCGGACAAGCGGCGGATTCGCGGCGGGTCCGGTGCAGGGAGACCGAGGCAGGTTGCCGACCAGTCACGCATCCTTGCCTCCACAGCGCGGCGCGGTGCTGTCGACACGGCCAGTGCCTGCCGCCAATAACAGTCCCCGGCGCGGCTGTCTGCCTTGACTCACACTCAACCTTCGGTTAGGGACAGCGCGCAATCGGCGTGGAGGGTTCTTCCGCGCCGCTTGTTTTTTGAACCCGCAGACTGACAAAAAGACGGCTGAACCGCCCGAGGCGGTTCATCAAGGCCGACCGAACAGCGAAAGGCAAAAAATGTTCGCAGTCATTAAAACGGGTGGCAAGCAGTATCGCGTTGCCGCCAACGATCTCCTGAAGATCGAAAAAGTCGAAGCCAATGTCGGCGATATGGTCGAGATCGGCCACGTTCTCGCGCATGGCGAAGGCGAAAATGTCACGTTCGGCGCGCCGTTCGTCGACGGCGCGGTGGTCACCGCCGAAGTCGTCGAGCAGGGCAAGAACCGCACGGTCATCGCCTTCAAGAAGCGCCGCCGGCAGAATTCGCGCCGCAAGATCGGCCATCGTCAGCTTCTGACCACCGTGCGGATCTCCGAGATCCTGCTGGGTGGTGCCAAGCCGACGAAGACGGCAGCGGTCAAGGCGCCGAAGAAGGAAGCCAAGGCAGAGGCAGCCACGGAAGCGAAGGCGGAAGCCGCGCCGAAGAAGGAGCCCAAGGCCAAGGCAGCCGAGACAAAGGCAGCCGAGACCGCGTCAGCGCCGTTGTTCAAGGCGCCGAAGGGCGAGCCGGACGATCTGACCGTGATCAAGGGAATCGGCCCGGTCGCAGCCAAGGATCTGAACGAGCAGGGCATCATCACCTTTGCTCAGCTCGCCAAGCTGACCGACAAGGATGTCGCCAAGATCGACGAGCACATGCCCTTCAGCGCCGACCAGATCAAGGACTGGCGCGAGCAGGCCAAGGAATTGGCGGCGAAGTAATTTTTCTGGCGATCAGGTCGCCGGATCGGACTTGAAACGGAACGCGAACGCGTTCATAACGCCTTTTAGGCGCCTTGCGGCGCAACGGAGTTAGTTAGATGGCACACAAGAAAGCTGGCGGCTCGTCGCGCAACGGTCGCGACTCGCATTCCAAGCGTCTGGGCGTGAAGAAGTTCGGCGGCGAAGCCGTCATCCCGGGCAACATCATCATTCGTCAACGCGGCACCACGTGGCATCCCGGCGTCAATGTCGGCATGGGTACGGACCACACGCTTTTTGCGCTCGAGACCGGCGCCGTGACGTTCAACAAAAAAGCCAACGGCCGAACCTACGTATCGGTCAACCCGATTACCAAAGCCGCGGAGTAGCCGGTTCCGCACTAGAACACCGGCGCCCATCTCGGGACCGGTGTCTGGCAAAACCAGGAAATGGATCAGGGGAGATGGGTTTCCATCTCCCTTTTTTCTTGTGCCTGGAGGACTTCAAATGGTTGCCGAAGCGGAAGACTCAGAAGACGAAAGTTACGCGATAGACTGCCCGGTGCTGGTCACCGAGCGACTGGTGATGCGAGCGCCGCACGAAGGCGATATCGCGCAGCTGGTCGAGCTTGCCGACAACCGTCATGTCGCCGAAATGCTGGCCCGCATGCCGCACCCCTATGGAGAGGCCGAGGCGCGCGCCTTCCTCGCCATGACCAAGTCGCGCCGGGCGGGCATCGCCTACGCCCTGACGCTGGCCGGCACCGACACTTTCGTCGGTTGTGCCGGTCTCAACACCACCGATCGCGGACTGGAACTCGGCTACTGGATCGGCGAGCCCTACTGGAAGAAGGGCTATGCGACGGAAGCAGCGCATGCGCTGGTCGATCTCGCCTTCCAGAGGACGTCGATCCAAGTGCTGCATGCCTCGACGCGGGTCATCAATCCGGCTTCGCGCCGTGTCATCCACAAATGCGGGTTCCAGTATGCCGGCCAGGGCATGCTGAACTCGATCGTCGCCGGCCAGGTGCCGGTCGAGCGCTACCGGCTCGACAGGAAGACCTGGACCAGCCTGCGGAACTGGGTGCACTTTTAGATATGTTGATATTCAGGTGAGGCCGGCCTGCAAACGTTGGTTTTCTGCGCTTCCGGTGCTCGCGTACTTAAGTACGCTCCGCTCCGGTTCTCGAAAACCAGCGTTTTCGGCTCGGCCTGACCTGAATCTCAACACATCTCGGCGCGTCGCGTTGAAACCAAGGGTTCGGGCTAAACTTGTGTCAGCCCAGTTCGACCCAGACCGGCAAGTGGTCCGAGCCGACGGCCTTTCGGTCGACCCATAGGCGCTGCAGGGATTTGGCAAGCGAAGCGCTGGTGAAGATGTAGTCGATGCGCTTGTGGCGGTTGGGGTCAGTGGGTTGTTTGGGGTCGACCCAGCTGACGAGATCGTCGCCGGCGGCGTTCAGGCGCAAGGCGACATCGACGGCGAAATCGGCGGTCAGCGGCATGCCGAATTCGTGGTCCGGCCGGCCGGCGAGTTCGACATATTCGGGCGAGCCGGCCAGCATGTTGAAATCGCCCATGCCGACAAAGGCTTCGGGATGCGGCAATTCCGGCAGGCCGATCTCGGCGACGCCGGACAGCGCGCCCCCCTCGAGCGCATAATTCAACAGGCGCCGGCGCAGGAACTGGATCTGGCTGGCGCGTTCGACCGGGCTGCGGTGATCGAGATGGATGGAATAGAAGCGGATGAAACCCAGCGGTGTCTCGATCAGCGCTTCCAGCGCGCCACGCTGGAAGTTCATCATCTCGAAGCTGCGGCTGCGCGGCAAAAGCAGGTTGCGCGACAGATGAATAGGCGTCTTCGACAGCACCATATTGCCGAGCTGGAAGGTTTTCGTGATGGCGCGGCCGTTCTCGAGGTGGGAGCCGATGTTGGCTTCGAAATTGCTGCCATAGACGGCGAAGTAATCGGGCAGTGCCTCGCCGATCTCGGCGACCATGTCGCGGCCGCCGTTCCTGGGGTTGTTGCGGGTAACCTCCTGCAGTGCGATCACATCGGCGCCGCGCACGGCGTCAGCGACGCGCCCGACGTCGTACTGCCCGTCGAGACCGATACCGTACTGGATGTTGTAAGTTACAAGCTTCATTCCAACATCTCTCCGGCCGATCCCGCGCGGCCATTGTCATAAAACGCCCTCGCCCTTCGCCGCGCCTTGGTTTAGAGCAAGGCCCAAGGTTTAGAGCAATGCCGCAAAGCCACTAGTAGAAACTGCGAAATCCCATGAAATTTCTCGATCAAGCCAAAGTCTACATCCGCTCCGGTGACGGCGGCGCCGGCTCGGTGTCGTTCCGGCGCGAAAAATTCATCGAATTCGGAGGGCCGGACGGCGGCGATGGCGGTCGTGGCGGCGATGTCTGGGTGGAGGCCGTCGACGGGCTGAATACGCTGATCGACTATCGCTACCAGCAGCATTTCAAGGCCAAGACCGGAGTCCATGGCATGGGCCGCAACATGACCGGCGCCAAGGGCGCCGATGTCACGCTGAAAGTGCCGGCGGGAACGCAGGTGTTCGAAGAGGACAACGAGACGCTGATCTGCGACCTGACCGTGGTCGGCCAGCGCTTTCTCTTGGCCAAGGGCGGCAATGGCGGTTTCGGCAACCAGCATTTCAAGACCTCGACCAATCAGGCGCCGCGCCGCGCCAATCCCGGCCTGCCGGGCGAAGAGCTCAACATCTGGCTGCGGCTGAAGCTGATCGCCGATGCCGGGCTGGTCGGGCTGCCCAATGCCGGCAAGTCGACATTCCTGGCCGCGGTCACCGCCGCCAAGCCGAAGATCGCCGATTATCCGTTCACGACGCTGCATCCCGGCCTCGGCGTTGCCCGCATCGATGCACGTGAATTCGTCATCGCCGACATTCCGGGCCTCATCGAAGGCGCGCATGAGGGCGTCGGCATCGGCGACCGCTTCCTTGGCCATGTCGAGCGCACCCGCGTGCTGCTGCATCTGGTTTCGGCGCAGGAGGAGAATCCGGGCAAGGCCTACAAGACCGTGCGCGCCGAGCTCGATGCCTATGGCAACGGCCTGACCGACAAGGTCGAGATCGTGGCGCTTTCCCAGGTCGACACGCTCGACGCCGAGGCTCGCAAGAAGAAGGTCGCCTCGCTGAAGCGTGCCGCCGGCCGCGCGCCGATGCTGTTGTCGGCGGTCACCGGCGAGGGTGTCGAGGCGGTGCTGCGGGCGCTGATGTCGGTGGTGGCCGAGGCACGCGCGCGGATCGCTGCACCGGTCGAGACGCGCTGGGACAGATAGGACTATGCAGTCGCTGAAAAAATATCGGCGCATCACCGTCAAGATCGGCTCGGCGCTGCTCGTCGACCGCGCGACGGGCCTGAAGCGCGACTGGCTGGATTCGCTCGCCGACGACATTGCCGTGCTTGCCCAGGGCGGTGCTGAAATCCTCGTCGTGTCGTCCGGCGCCATCGCGCTCGGCCGCACCATCCTTGGCCTCGGCAAGCGCGCCTTGAAGCTCGAGGAGAGCCAAGCCGCGGCAGCCGTCGGGCAGATCGCACTGGCCGGCGCCTGGTCGGATGCGCTCGGCAAGGGCAGCCTGAAATCGGGCCAGATCCTGCTGACACTCGGCGACACCGAGGAGCGCCGCCGTTACCTCAACGCGCGGGCCACGATCTCGACGCTCCTGAAGATGAAGGCGGTGCCGGTCATCAACGAGAACGACACGGTTGCCACCTCCGAAATCCGCTACGGCGACAATGACCGGCTGGCGGCTCGCGTCGCCACCATGATGGGCGCCGACCTTTTGGTGCTGCTTTCCGACATAGACGGGCTCTACACGGCGCCTCCGGCGCGGGACCCCAATGCAAAGTTCATTCCGGTGGTCGACCGGATCACATCGGACATCGAGGCGATGGCGGGAGCCGCCGCTTCCGAGCTGTCGCGCGGCGGCATGCGCACGAAACTCGATGCCGGCAAGATCGCGACCGCCGCCGGCACGGCGATGATCATCACGTCCGGCACGCGGCTGTCGCCGCTGATGGCGATCGAACGCGGCGATCGCGCCACCTTCTTCCGGCCGAGCAGCAACCCGGTCAAGGGCTACAAGACCTGGATCGCCGGCCAGCTCGAACCGGCTGGCCGGCTGACGGTCGATGCCGGCGCCATTGGTGCGCTTCTGTCGGGCAAGTCGTTGCTGCCGGCCGGCGTCAAGCTGGTCAGTGGCAATTTCTCGCGCGGCGACACGGTGGCGATCCTGTCGCCCGAGGGCCGCGAGATCGCCCGTGGGCTGGTTGCCTATGATGCCGCCGATGCCGTAAGGATCGCTGGTCTGAAGACGGCCGAGATCGAAACCGTGCTCGGCTACGAGGCGCGTTCGGCGATGATCCACCGCGACGACCTTGTGGTGAGCCATTCCAGTGACCAAGTAGGAGCCGGTAACCAAGTGCTGGCCGGTGGCGATGTAAGCGGAGGATGAGCATGCTGAAATTGCATGAAAAATCCGGGGACGACACCGTCGCGCTGATGGCCGATATCGGCCGCCGCGCCCGCGCCGCCGCCCGACCGCTGGCCATTGCCACGACCGCCGCCAAGAACGCCGCACTCCTCGCCATGGCCGAGGCGATCGTCGCGCGTGGGCAGGATATCCTCGACGCCAACGCCATCGATGTCTCGAATGGTCAGGAATCCGGGCTTTCCGTCTCCTTCATGGACCGACTGAAGCTCGATCCGGCGCGCATTCTGGCCATGGCCGAAGGCATCAGGGAGATCGCCGCGCTGCGCGATCCGGTCGGCGACGTGATCGCGCAATGGGACAGGCCGAACGGCCTGCATATCGAGCGCGTGCGCACGCCACTCGGCGTCGTCGGCGTCATCTACGAGAGCCGGCCGAACGTCACGGCCGATGCCGGCGCGCTCTGCCTCAAGGCTGGCAATCCGGTGATCCTGCGCGGCGGCTCGGATTCGCTCAATTCGTCGGCCGCCATCCATGCCTGCCTCGTCGAGGGGCTGAAGGAAGCCGGCCTGCCGGAAGACGCCATCCAGCTGGTGCCGACCACCGACCGCGCCGCCGTCGGCGAGATGCTGAAAGGACTGGACGGTACGCTCGACGTCATCATCCCGCGCGGTGGCAAAAGCCTCGTCGGGCGGGTGCAGACCGAGGCACGGGTGCCGGTCTTCGCGCATCTCGAAGGCATCTGCCATCTCTACATCGACCGCTCAGCCGAGCTCGACATGGCGGTGCGGATCGCCGTCAACGCCAAGATGCGGCGCACCGGCGTCTGCGGTGCCGCCGAGACGCTGCTGATCGACCGTGCGGTTGCCTCCACGCATCTGGTGCCGATCCTCGACGCACTTCGAACGGCCGGCTGCGAAATCCATGCCGATGCCGAAGTGCTGAAAGTGTTTTTCGACGCCAAGCCGGCAACCGATGCCGACTGGGTGGCCGAATATCTCGATGCCATCATCGCGGTGAAGCTGGTCGACGGTATCGCTGGTGCGATCGAGCACATCGAGACGTTCTCCTCGCATCACACCGAGGCGATCGTCGCCGAGGACGCGCAGGCGGTCGAGCGCTTCTTCAACGAGATCGATTCGGCGATCCTGCTGCACAACGCCTCGACCCAGTTCGCCGACGGCGGCGAGTTCGGCATGGGCGCAGAGATCGGCATCGCCACCGGCAAGATGCATGCGCGCGGACCGGTCGGCATCGAGCAGCTGACTTCGTTCAAATACCGCGTGCGAGGGTCCGGACAGGTGAGGCCTTGACGTCTTTTGCCCGAAGGGCCTGAAGCTTGCGCCCAGACACCCCCCTCTGTCCTGCCGGACATCTCCCCCGCAAGGGGGGAGATTGGCTGACATTTCTGATTTCGCCAATCTTCAACGCTGCAAGATTGACGCCTACGCCGAAACTGCTGATCTCCCCCCTTGCGGGGGAGATGCCCGGTAGGGCAGAGGGGGGTGCCTAGCGCGATGCTATCCCCTTCCCCACCCGCAATCCCCTCCCACTATCTCAAGATGCCGCATGCCGAGAAGGGGCTGGCCGTCGGCCTGTTCGGCGGTTCGTTCAATCCGCCGCATGCCGGCCATGCGCTGGTTGCCGAGATTGCGCTCCGGCGCCTGGCACTCGACCAGCTCTGGTGGATGGTGACGCCCGGCAACCCGCTGAAGAGCACAGGCGAGCTGGCGCCGCTCAGCGAACGGCTGCAACTGTCCGAGCAGATCGCCAAGAACCCCAAGATCAAGGTCACCGCTTTCGAAGCCGCGCACCATGTGCGCTATACCGCCGACGCGCTGGCGCTGGTCAAGGCGCGCAATCCCGGCGTCGACTTCGTCTGGATCATGGGTGCGGATAGTTTGCGCGATTTCCATCGCTGGCAGCGCTGGCGCGAGATCGTCATGACCCTCCCGATCGCGGTGATCGACCGGCCGGGAGCGACGCTGTCGTTCCTGTCGTCGGTTGTCGCCAAGACCTTCGACTATGCCCGCGTCGACGAAGGCGATGCGCCACGGCTTGCCCGCAGGAAGGCGCCGGCCTGGACGTTCATCCACGGCCCGCGTTCGTCGCTGTCGTCGAGCGCGATCCGCAAACTGGCACAGGGGTAGCGTCCGCGCGGATTTCCCTTCTCCCACAAGGGGAGAAGGCAAGACCGGTCATGTCGCTTTTATCGCTCCCTTTGCCTGTTTCGTGGGCAATCCTGAGCAGGCATGTCGATTCCCAGGGAAAACCGCAGCGAAGTCGAGCAGGGCACCGAGCCCACGCCGCTGATCGCGATTGCCAGCGTCATCGCGTCGATGGCGCTGATCGCCGTCGGCAATGGGCTGATGTTTGCCTATATCCCGGTCCGGCTCGGCGCCGAGGGCTTCGATCCGACCTGGGCCGGGCTGATCATCACCGGACTTTCGGCCGGCGGCCTCGCCGGCTGCATCCTGACGGGACCGCTGGTCAGAAGGGTTGGCCATGCCCGCGCCTTCATGGTGCTGTCGGCGCTGATCGCGCTGGCCAACGCCGCTGTCGGCGCCGGCCCGCATCCGCTGCTGTGGATCGCCGCCCGCGCGCTCTACGGCTTTGCCATATGCGGTCTGTTCATCGTCGCGCAGAGCTGGCTGAACGATGCCATTGCCAATGCCATCCGCGGCAGGGTGATGGCTTTCTTCTACGTTGCCTATGTCGCCGGGCTCGGCGTCGGCTACGCGACGCTGGCGCTGATCGATATCAGGACCGCCGATGCGCCGCTGATCGGTATCGCCTTCACCGCTTTGTCGATCCTCCCCGTCGGGATGACCAGGCTGGCCCAGCCGCCGGCACCGCGGGCGGCCTCGGTGGCGCTCGGACGGGCCTGGCGGATTTCGCCCGTCGGCGTCGCCGGCATGCTGGCGGTCGGCGGCCTGTCGATGTCGATCGCGGGCTTCGCGCCGATCCACGCCACGGCCAAGGGCTACAGCCAAGCCGATGTGGCGCTGCTGCTTTCGGCGATGCCGGTCGGCACGCTGATCCTGCAGATCCCGCTTGGCTGGATTTCCGACCGCACCGACCGCCGCTATGTGCTGGTCGCCGCATCCGCACTCGCCATGGTCGCCGGCCTGTTCGCGCTTGGGTTCGACGGCGGCGCGCTGGCGGCGCTGGTGGTGATCTACATCATCTGGGATGGCGCCTCGGAATCGATCTATTCGCTTTCCAGCGCGCATGCCTCCGACCGTGCCGGTAAGGAGGACATGGTGGCGATGTCCAGTACGCTGTTGTTTGCTTGGTCGCTTTCGGGCTTCATCGTGCCGGGCATCGTAACGGCGCTTTCGGCAGTCTTCGGGACGCGGACCTTCATCTATGTGGCGATCCTCATCGCGGCAGCCTTCTGCCTGTTCGTGCTTCTGCGTGTGTTCACGACACGTCCGGTTCCCGCCGGTGAAACCGGCAGTTTCGCACCGATGACCGCGCAGGCGCCTTTGCCGGTCGAACTTGCGTTCGCGCCGGATGAGCAAGACCGGCGCAACGGCTAACCGATCATTGCCGGCGGGCCTCCGGCGCCGGCGCTTCCGGTGGCGGCAGCGGAATCGATATGCCTTCCGAGTCGAATTGCTGCTTGGCACGTTTGGTGAGGTCGGTCTGGGTGGCGAAGAAGTCCGCCGAAGATGTCCAGTAGCGCAAGGCGATCGACACGGTGCTGTCGCCCAATGTCGCGACGAAAGCGATCGGCGCCGGCTCACGCTTCACCCGCCGGTCGGCGGCGGCAATGGCGAGCAAGGTCTTCTGGGCGCGGTCGATGTCGTTCCAGGAGCCGATGGAGAGTGTGATGTCGGTGCGGCGCACACCGTTGCGGGTGAAGTTGCGCACCGGCTGATTCCACAGCGTCGAATTGGGCGCCAGGATATAGACGCCTTCGGCGGTCCTGAGCTTGGTCGCGAACAGGCCGATCTCCTCGATCGTGCCGGCAATCGAACCGACCTCGACGGATTCGCCGATGCGGAACGGCCGCAGCGCCAGAAGCATGATGCCGGCGGCGATGTTCTGCAGCGTGCCTTGCAACGCCAGGCCGATGGCCAGGCCTATGGCGCCGATGGCGGCGATGATCGACGCCGTCTGCACGCCGAATTGGCCAAGCACCATGATGGTGACGAGGATCAGGATGGCATAGCGGACGATCTTGGAGAAGAAATGCCGCAGCGTTTGGTCGAAGCCATGGATATGGCCGAGTCCGGCGAAGATCGAACGTTCGGCAAGCCCAGCGATGATGTAGCCGACAACCAAAAGGATGACGGCGCCGATGGCCGAGAAAGAGTATGAAATGATCAGCGTGCTCAGTTGCGCGAGGCCGGCCTGGACGGTGGCAAGGGTGTTTTGTGGGTCGATCGGCATGGTGAAAATCCGGTTGGTCGGTGAGCCGATAACCCATGCGGGGAGCGAGGGTTCCGATCTTTTCCGGCGTGCGGCGGTACCACAGGAACGAGAATACGTTCGTGCCAGGCAGCTCCCGTCTTGAAACTGTAAGGGAACTCTGCCTATCTAAGTGGCGTCACCTGCTTTCAAGGGTGATTTGGTTGTTCTTGCTGCGAAAGGAAATACACTGAGAACAGCACTGCGGAAGAAGGCCGATATCATGCCTTCGCCGGCCAGGATCAGCGTAGACGACGCCGTGTCCCGCGCCATCAAGACAGTCCTTGCCAGTCTGGAAGACTCCAAGGCCGAAAACATTGTCTCCATCGACATCCAGGGAAAATCGAGCCTCGGCGACTACATGGTCGTCGCTTCGGGTCGATCGCACCGTCATGTCTCGGCTGTCGCCGATCACCTTCTCAAAGCGCTCAAAGATGCCGGGCTCGGCATGGCGCGCGTCGAGGGGTTGGCAGGTGCCGACTGGGTCCTGATCGATTCGGGCGACATCATCGTCCACGTCTTCCGCCCCGAGGTCCGCGAATTCTACAATCTTGAAAAGATGTGGCAGGCGCCGGATCTCGAGGAAGAGACCCTCCACTAAGCCGCCTTTGTTTTGATGCATGTCATCGCATGCATCAGCGGCTTATAGGGGCAAGGATGAAGATATCAGTTCATGCCGTGGGCCGGATGAAAGCCGGCCCCGAGAAGCTGCTCGCCGACCGCTATTTCGAGCGCTTCGCCAAGAGCGGCCCGGCGGTGGGGCTTGAATTCGCCGGCATTGCCGAGATCGCCGAAGGTCGCGGTCAGACCGCCAACGAGCGGCGGCGCGAGGAAGGTCAGAAGCTGCAGACGCAGTTGCAACCCGGCACCGCGCTGATCCTGCTCGACGAACGCGGCAAGAGTTTTTCCTCGGAAGATTTCGCCGGGCGCCTCGGCCTGTTGCGTGACGGTGGCCGCAAGGCGCTGATCATCGCCATCGGCGGCGCCGACGGCCACGACCAGTCGCTGCGCGATCAGGCCGACCTGGTGATGTCGTTCGGATTGCTGACCTGGCCGCACCAACTGGTGCGCGTGATGCTGGGAGAGCAGCTTTATCGGGTGGCCACCATCCTTTCGGGACATCCCTATCATCGCTCATAAACTGGTGAATTGGCGCGACCCGCCCGGATTTCCGCCCCAATGCCGCGCAAGATTGGACCTTTGGTTTTGCATTCGTTTTTCCCAAACCGGGACCACTTTTGGGCGACATGCATTCGGAAACGGGCCTCTCAAACATGGTTGATGGTTCGTTAACGAAGCCGCGGATAGAGTCGACGCCGAATGTCTGAAGGTTGGAAATCGAGAACGGGCTCATGGCGCGCGCGCTGCGGCATCGCGGCGGCGGTGCTTGTCCTGTCGCTGCATGCGGGGCGGGCCGAGAACTCGCTCGACTTGGCTCCAGATCCGGACCAGAGCCGCGCCGAATACGAACGGGTCTCGAAGGAGATCACGCTGTCGTCGGAACGATTGGCCAAGCTCTCCGCCGACATCGCGACCATCAAGAAGGATCACGCTTCGATCACGGCAGCCCTGATCCAGTCGGCGATGACCGAGCAGAAGCTCGGCCAGGACATAGAGGACATCGGCGCAAGGCTGGAAGGGCTGAAGGGCCAGGAACAGAAAATCCGCGTCTCGCTTGCGTCTCGGCGTGACGTGCTGGCCGAAGTGTTGGGTGCGCTGCAGCGCATGGGGCTGAACCCGCCGCCGGCGATCCTGGTCAAGCCGGAGGACGCGCTGTCGTCGGTGCGCAGTGCCATCCTGCTTGGCGCCGTGGTGCCGGAACTGCGTCAGCAGACCGAGAGCCTGTTGGCGGATCTCAAGGAGCAGTCGCGGGTCACGGGCTCGATCGAGGCCGAACGAGCGCGGCTGACTGCGGCGGTCGGCGATCAGACGACGGAAAAAAAGCGTCTAAGCATGTTGCTGGAGGCCAAGCAGAAGCTCGAAGCCGACACGCAAACCCAAATGGCCGCTGAAAAGCAGCGATCCGAGGCGCTGGCGGCCAAGGCCGGCAGCTTGAAGGAATTGATCGCATCGCTCGAAGCGCAGGCCGACAAGACCCGCAAGGCAGCCGATGCGGCCAAGGCCGCCGAGCAGAAGACGGCGGACGGCGACAAGCCATCAACGCCGGCGGAACTGGCGTCGCTGCCGGTGCCGGAAGGCAATCGGCTTGCCGCTGCGGCACCTTTTTCAGCGTTGCAGGGACAGATCGCGCTGCCGGTGACCGGCCGCATCAAACGGCGATTCGGCGCCGATGACGGTAACGGCGCGATGATGCTTGGCGACATGGTTGCGACACAATCAGGAGCCATCGTTACCGCGCCGGCGGATGGGAATGTGCTTTATGCGGGGCCGTTTCGCTCTTATGGTCAACTCTTGATCCTTAACGCAGGCGACGGCTATCATGTCGTTTTGGCGGGGATGAGCAGAATCAGCGTCGCGACCGGTCAATCAGTGCTCGCAGGAGAGCCGGTCGGCGCGATGGGAGAGGCCAGGGTGGCGAGCACCTCGGTTTCGAAGAATGGAAATGCCACGCCGGAACTCTATGTCGAGTTCCGCAAGGATGGAAAACCCGTCGATCCGGCCCCATGGTGGGCGGACCGTTTTTCTGGAAGGACGTGAATAATGCGGAAACTGTCGCTTCTGTTTGCCGGTGCGCTGATGGGCGCGTCCGCCATGAGCCTTGTTTATGGCACGCCCGGCTCGGCGGCGAACGCCGCAGGGTCGGAGACCTACAAGCAATTGGCGATCTTCGGCGATATCTTCGAGCGGGTGCGGGCGCAGTATGTGACGCCGCCCGACGACAAGTCGCTGGTCGAGAACGCCATCAACGGCATGCTCGCCTCGCTTGACCCGCACTCCTCCTATATGAACGCCGAGCAGGCGCAGGATATGCGCGTCCAGACGAAGGGCGAGTTCGGCGGGCTCGGCATCGAGGTCACCATGGAGAACGATCTGGTCAAGGTGATCACGCCGATCGACGACACACCGGCCGCCAAGGCAGGCGTGCTGGCCGGCGACTATATCGCCAAGATCGACGGGGAAGAGGTTCGCGGCCTCACCCTCAACGATGCGGTCGACAAGATGCGCGGCCTGGTCAACACACCGATCAAGCTTACCATCCTGCGCCAGGGCGCCGACAAGCCGATCGAACTGACGGTCGTGCGCGACATCATCAAGGTCAAGGCGGTCAAGTTCCGGGTCGAGAACGACATCGGCTACATGAAGATCACCTCCTTCACCGAAAAGACCTATGACGACCTCGAGAACGCCATCGACACCATCAAGAAGCAGGTGCCGGACGACAAGCTCAAGGGCTATGTGCTCGATCTGCGCCTCAATCCGGGTGGCCTGCTCGACCAGGCGGTGAGCGTGTCCGATGCCTTCCTCAACCGCGGCGAGATCGTCTCGACGCGCGGCCGTGATCCCAAGGACGTCACTCGCTTCGACGCCAAGCCTAAGCAGGTCGACGACATCAACGGCAAGCCGATGATCGTTCTGGTCAATGGCGGTTCGGCCAGCGCGTCGGAAATCGTCGCCGGCGCGCTGCAGGATCTGCGCCGTGTCACGGTGGTCGGCACGCAGTCCTTCGGCAAGGGTTCGGTGCAGACCATCATTCCGCTCGGCGAGAATGGCGCGCTCAGGCTGACGACGGCGCTCTATTACACGCCGTCCGGCAAGTCGATCCAGGGCAAGGGCATCACGCCCGACATCAAGGTCGACCAGCCGCTGCCGCCGGAACTGCAGGGCAGGGACCTGACGCGCGGCGAATCCGACCTCAAGGGCCATATCAAGGGCGCCGACGAGAGCACGACCGGTTCGGGCTCGGCGGCCTATGTGCCGCCGGATCCGAAGGACGATCTGCAGCTCATCTATGCCGAGCAGCTGCTGCGCGGCCAGAAGACCGATCCGTCCTTCCCGCCCAATCCGCAGAAGGCCGTTCTCAACCAGTAGCGGTGGGGCCGGACAAGTAGGTCTGGCCGCCCGATGGAAGCAATGCGATGCTGCCGGGACCGAAAGGTTCCGGCAGTTTGATTCGGGGGCAAGGCAAAGCCCCAAACACGGCGCCAGGGGTGCGCCAGGATTGATGAATTCGCGCATGTCCTTTCGAAGCGGTTTCGTCTTCGAAGCTGATGCGCCCCGGGGATTAGGCTTGGCTGATATAGGCAAGGACATCGAACGCCCGCTCGGACAGGCTGTCCGGTCGCCGCGCGCTGCTGGCAAGGTCAGCGGCGGTGCGATCATGGCAACGGTGGCCGTGCTCGCGGTGGTCGGCGTCTCCGGTGCGATCGCGCTCCGGGAAAAGCCGTTTCGAAAGCCGCAGGAGGTTGCCGTTTCGACGCCGAAAGTAACAGCGGCAGCCGAACCCGCTGCCGCGCCGACCGCATTGGCCCCAGTGACGGCACCCAAGACGGAGACGCCGACAAAGACAGGCGGGCCGCAGATCATCCGCGTGCAGACGGAAGAGGGCGATGGCCCGCCCAAGGCGGCGATCGTCATTCGCGACCCGTCGACCATCGGCCAGAACCTGAAGATCGCGCATATTCCCGACAAGGCGCTGATCGAAGCCAGCGATACCGGACCCTTGCCTGTGCGCGCCACCGATGGAAGGCGGCCGTTCGACGTCTATGCGCGGCCCTGGTCGGGCGGGCGCGGCGCGCGGGTGGCGATCGTCATCGGCGGGCTTTCCGTTTCGCAGACAGGCACCCAGGCGGCCATCGCCAAGCTGCCGGCGGAAGTGACACTGGCCTTCGCGCCGCAAGGCAACAGCATCGGCCGCTGGATGCAGGCCGCCCGGCAAAGCGGCCACGAGATCGTCATGCAGGTGCCGCTCGAACCGTTCGACTATCCGAACATCAATCCCGGCCGTAACACGCTGACGGTGGCGGCGAGCGCGGACGAGAATTTGAAGAACCTGCATTGGGCGCTGTCGCGGACGACCAACTACACCGGCGTCATGAACTATATGGGCGCGCGCTTTTCCGCCGACGCGGCGGCGATGGAGCCGTTCATGGCCGAACTCGGCAAACGCGGCCTCGCTTATATCGATGACGGATCGTCGGCGCGCAGCCTGGCGCCCGACCTCGCGCTCAGGGATGGCGTGCCCTTCGTCTCCGGCGACATGGCGATCGATGCGGTGCAGGATCGTGGCGAAATCCTCAAGAAACTGGACAGTCTCGAAGCGACCGCGCGGGCCAAAGGCACTGCCGTCGGCATCGGCTCGGCCTTCGACCTGACGGTCGACACCGTGTCGTCGTGGGTGGTCGAGGCAAAGAAGCGCGGCATCGAGATCGTGCCGATTTCAGCGGTGGCGATCGATCCGCAAAAAGGCTAACAGCCGTCTTGATAATTCTACTCCGGCGGGCATCTGGCGACGTTTTCTGCGCTTCCGGTGCTCACGTACTTTAAGTACGCTCCGCTCCGGTTCTCGAAACCGCTCGCCACCTGCCTCACCGGAGCGAATTCTCAAAACGGCTGGACCCCATCACGCATGGCTAAAAAGATTGACCGCGAAACGCTGCCTTATCGCCCCTGCGTCGGATTGATGATCCTCAATGCCGAGGGCCTGGTCTGGGTCGGGCATCGCATTGCCGAGCCGGACAGTGAATTCGCCGGCACGACGCAGCTCTGGCAGATGCCGCAAGGCGGCATCGACAAGGGCGAGGAGCCGTTGCAGGCGGCCGAGCGCGAACTCTACGAAGAGACCGGCATGCGCGGCGTCTCTTTGCTGGCCGAGGCGCCGGACTGGATCAACTATGATTTGCCGGACCATCTCGTCGGCGTCGCCTTCAAGGGGCGGTATCGCGGCCAGACGCAGAAATGGTTCGCGTTTCGCTTCCACGGCGATGTCAGCGAGATCCAGATCAATCCGCCGCCGGGCGGCCACACCGCCGAGTTCGACAAATGGGCATGGCGGCCGATGCAGGATCTGCCCGACCTGATCGTGCCGTTCAAGCGCCATGTCTATGAGGACGTGGTGGCGGCATTTCGGCATCTGGTGCAATAGGCTCAACACAACGACCCTGGTTGCTGCGCCGGCCCGGCGGTCCTATTGATGTGTCTATCCACTGCGCAAAGGGTCGCCATGAACGACGCCCCCAAAAAGTCGCTGCCCGAAGAGGTCACCGCCACAAGCGAAGTGGCGGCCGGCGCCGTCCTCACCATCGATCTCGGCGCGATCCGTGAAAACTACCGGCGGCTCAAAGCGCGGTTGGGCGATGTTCGCTGTGCCGGCGTGCTCAAGGCCGACGGCTACGGTGTTGGTGCCAGCCAGGTCGCGGCGGCGCTGCTGCGCGAAGGCTGCGATACCTTCTTCGTTGCGCTTCTGGCCGAAGGCGTCACCTTGCGCCGCTCGCTTGGGCCGGATCCCGCCATTTTCGTCTTGAACGGCATTCCGCCCGGCGCAGAGCCGGACGCCGTGGCGGCGGACCTTTGCGCCGTCATCAACAGCCCGGAACAATTGGCGGCCTGGCGTGCGGCGGCTCGGCGCGCCGGCCGAAAACTGCCGGCCGCGATCCAGGTCGACAGCGGCATGTCGCGGCTCGGCATGGCGCCCCGGGATGTGGAGCGCGTTGCCGCCGATCCGCATGCCTTCGACGGCATCGACATCCACTTCGTGATGAGCCATCTGGCCTGCGCCGACGAGCCCGAGCATCCGGCCAATGAGCGGCAGCGGCTGGCGTTCGAGCGGCTGCGCGCACTATTGCCGAAGGCGCCGGCCTCGCTCGCCAATTCGTCCGGCATCTTTCTGGGGCGGCGCTTCCACTACGATCTCGCCCGCCCCGGTGCCGCGCTCTACGGCATCAATCCGACACCGGCCAGGCCGAACCCGATGCTGCCGGTGGTGCGGCTGGAGGCCAAGGTCGTGCAGACACGCATGCTGGAGGCCGGCGTCGGTGTCGGCTATGGCCACATGTTCCAAACGACGGCTCCGCTCGCTGCCGCGACGATCTCGCTGGGCTATGCCGATGGCTGGCACCGGCGGGCGGCGTCCGCAGCCTGGTTCGAGGGCGCGCGCCTGCCCTTCCTCGGGCGGGTGTCGATGGATTCGATCATTCTCGACATCTCCGCTCTGCCGTCCGGCAGGCTACGCGAGGGTGATCTCGTCGAACTGCTCGGTCCCTCACAAAGCGTCGATGTGGCTGCCGGCCATGCCGGCACCATCGGCTACGAGATCCTGACCAGCCTCGGCCCGCGCTTCCATCGGCGCTATGTCGATAGCTAACGCTTAGCGTGTAGCCCCTTGGCGGGCGCCACAGAATCCGGCAGACAGAAGATGGCCGGTTTGGGCGTCGCCGTGGGAGTGTTGTACGATGAAGATCATGGTGCTGGGCGGTGGCGTCATCGGGGTGACCACGGCGTATTATCTCGCCGAAGCCGGTCACGAGGTGACGGTTCTCGACCGCCAGAAAGGCCCGGCGCTGGAAACCAGCTTTGCAAATGCCGGCGAGATATCCCCCGGCTACGCCTCGCCCTGGGCCGGACCCGGCATTCCGCTGAAGGCGATCAAATGGCTGCTGATGAAGCATGGCCCGCTGGTGGTGCGGCCGGCCTTCGATCCGCATATGTGGACCTGGCTGATCAAGATGCTGCGCAACTGCACGGCCGAGCGATACGCGATCAACAAGGCGCGCATGGTGCCGCTGGCCGAATACAGCCGCGACACGCTGAAGGCGCTGCGCGAAGCGACCGGCATCGCCTATGACGAGCGGACCCAGGGCACGCTGCAGCTGTTTCGCACGCAAAAACAGCTCGACGGCACCGGCGGCGATGTCGAGGTGCTGAAGAAGTATGGCGTGCCCTACGAGATCCTCGACCAGGACGGCTGCATCGCGGCCGAGCCTGGCCTGGCCGGGGTGCGCGAAAAGTTCGTCGGCGGCCTCAGGCTGCCGCATGACGAGACCGGCGACTGCAAGATGTTCACCGACAGGCTGGCCGAACTCTGCGTGGCGCGCGGCATCAAGTTCGAATACGACGTGACGATCTGGCGTGTCATCCGCAGCCGAAACCGCATCGCAAATCTCAGCACCAGCAAGGGCTGGAAGGCCGCCGACGCCTATGTGATGGCGATGGGCAGTTATTCGGCGGGTTTCATGCGCCGGGTGAAGCGGCCGATCCCGGTCTATCCGGTCAAGGGCTATTCGATCACCGTGCCGATCAAGGATGCCGCGGCGGCACCGGTGTCGACGGTGATGGACGAGACATACAAGGTGGCGATCACCCGGCTAGGGAACCGCATTCGGGTTGGCGGTACGGCGGAGATTTCCGGCTTCGACCTCAGGCTGCATGAATCGCGACGGCGCACGCTGGAGCACTCGGTCGGCGATCTGTTTCCGGGCGCCGGCGCGATGCGGGACGCGACCTTCTGGTGCGGGCTGCGGCCGATGACGCCGGACGGCCCGCCGCTGATCGGCCGCACCGAGCTTTCCAATCTCTACCTCAACACCGGCCACGGCACGCTCGGCTGGACCATGGCCTGCGGCTCGGGCAAGGTTCTGGCCGATATCATCTCCAGCCGGGTGCCGGACATCGATGTCCGCGACCTCGCACAGGAGCGCTATCTGCGATAAAAGGTCGGAACGACTGCCGGACCCAGTCTTCGTAGAATGGGCGCCATTGGCGGACAAGGGTTGAGCGTGTGGTGAATTCGTTTGTGCTCGACCCGCCCCAGATGGCGGATTTATTTTGCCGGATTTGCGAAATCAGGTGAAGAGGCCCCGCTCCCGCTCCACCATCTTAGTGATGAAGCTGGCGACGATCTGGACGCGGCGCAGCGGCCTGACCGATTCGTGATAGACCAGCCAGTAGGCGCGACGGATGGGTGCGACCACATCGACCGGCACCAATTCCGGCATCGAGCGGGCGACGAAGGTGTGCAGGATGCCGATGCCGGCGCCCGAGCGCACCGCCTCGGCCTGGCCGAGTGCGGAGGAGATGGCGAAGCTGGTGCGCCAGTCGGCGCTGAACTCGGCCGCGTAGTCGAGCGAGGGACTGACGATGAGGTCCGGCACGTAGCCGATGAGGGTGTGCTGGCCAAGCTCGGCGGCAGTTTTGGGCAAGCCATACGCCTCGACATAGTCACGCGAGGCAAACAGGCCGAGCGAATAGTCGACCAGCTTTCCCGCCACCAGCCGGCCTTCGGTCGGCCGCTCGACGGTGATGGCGATATCGGCCTCGCGGCGCGACAGGGAGAAGGAACGCGGCACCGGCACGAGCTGGATCGTCAGTTCGCGGTGCAGCGCGGTTAGTTCGCCGAGGCGCTTGGCCAGGAAGGCGACGCCAAAGCCGTCCGGCGCGCCGATGCGCACCGTGCCGGAGACGTCGTCGCCTTCGCCGGCAATGGTCGAGCGCGCGGCGATCATGTCGCCCTCCATACGCTCGGCAATGTCGAGGAAGCGCTCGCCGGCCGGCGTCAGTTCGCTGCCGGTGGTCAGCCGGCGAAACAGTTTTGTGCGCAGCGCATCCTCGAGTGCGGCGATGCGGCGCGAGACGGTGGCGTGGTTGAGCTCCAGCCGTTTGGCCGCGCCAAGGATCTGGCCGGCGCGGGCCACGGCCAGGAAGATGCGGACGTCATCCCAGTTCATGGCGATCCTTGAAATGTATGTTGCGGTCTCATCCTTTGCGGGAATTGATGCTCGCCCGTCAATCGTTATCTACTTTCCGCACAACGGTTGCGTTCTCCCTCGCGTTGCCATCGCCGCTGCAAAGGCGGACAATACGCCATCATAAACAAAGGGAGAGAAATCATGATCGACTACGGTCATTTCATCGGCGGCAAGCATGTCGCCGGGACCAGCGGCCGCAAGCAGGATGTCATGCAGCCGATGGACGGCTCCGTGCGCGGCACGGTGGCGCTGGCTTCGCAGGCGGAACTGCGCGCGGCGGTCGAGAATGCCAAGGCAGCGCAGCCGAAGTGGGCGGCAACGAACCCGCAGCGCCGCGTGCGCGTGCTGATGAAGTTCCTCGAACTCGTCGCCCGCGACTATGACGAATTGGCCGACATTCTGGCGCGCGAACACGGCAAGACGATCGCCGACGCCAAGGGCGACATCCAGCGCGGCCTAGAAGTGGTCGAAGTCTGCATCGGCGCGCCGCATATGATGAAGGGTGAATTCACCGACGGCGCCGGCCCCGGCATCGACGTCTATTCGATGCGCCAGCCGCTCGGCGTCGTCGCCGGCATCACGCCGTTCAACTTCCCGGCGATGATCCCGCTGTGGAAGATCGCGCCTGCCATCGCCTGCGGCAACGCCTTCATCCTGAAGCCGTCGGAGCGCGACCCGGGCGTGCCGATGCGCATTGCCGAACTGTTCCTCGAAGCCGGCCTGCCTGCCGGCATCCTCAACGTCGTCAATGGCGACAAGGACGTGGTCGACGCCATCCTCGACGATCCCGACATCAAGGCCATCGGCTTTGTCGGCTCGACGCCGATCGCCCACTACATCTATTCGCGCGGCACCGCCGCCGGCAAGCGCGTGCAGTGCTTCGGCGGCGCCAAGAACCACATGATCATCATGCCCGACGCCGACATGGACCAGACCGTCGACGCCCTGATCGGCGCCGGCTACGGCTCGGCCGGCGAACGCTGCATGGCGATCTCGGTGGCCGTTCCGGTCGGCAACGACACCGCCAACCGGCTGATGGAAAAGCTGATCCCGCGCGTCGAGAGCCTGAAGGTCGGACCTTCGACCGACTCTTCCGCCGACTTCGGCCCGCTGGTGACGGCGCAGGCGCTGGAGCGGGTCAAGGGTTATGTCGACACCGGCGTCAAGGAAGGCGCCAAGCTGGTCGTCGACGGCCGCGGCTTCTCCATGCAGGGTTATGAAGACGGCTACTACATGGGCGGCTGCCTGTTCGACAACGTCACGTCGGACATGCGCATCTACAAGGAAGAGATCTTTGGGCCGGTGCTCTCGGTCGTGCGCGCGCCGACCTATGAGAGCGCGATCAAGCTCGCCAACGACCACGAGATGGGCAATGGCGTCGCCATCTTCACCCGCGACGGTGACGCGGCGCGCGATTTTGCCTCGCGTGTCCAGGTCGGCATGGTCGGCATCAACGTGCCGATCCCGGTGCCGATCGCGTACTACACGTTCGGCGGCTGGAAGGCATCTTCCTTCGGCGACCTCAACCAGCACGGTCCGGACGCGTTCCGCTTCTACACCAAGACCAAGACGGTCACCTCGCGCTGGCCGTCCGGCATCAAGGACGGTGCGGAGTTCGTCATCCCGACCATGAACTAGACGGACGATTTCTTGCTTGCGCGTCCTCGCCTACCTACTGCCGCGGGCGGGCAGGCATCAAGAACAGTGCGGAATTCGTTATCCCGACGATGAACTGGCCGAACGACAATCGATTTTGAACTCAAGGCCCGGGCGCGCTGCGCCCGGGCCTTTTGCAATCCGGTCGCGGGCCGTATCGGCCTAAACGTTAATGTGATGGAACCGGACGGGCGTTTGTAGTCTTAAGTTTCAATCCTGCCGCGAAGGAGGTGCGGCAGATCAACCAACGGCGCTGGCGACAGCTTCGGGGGTACCGCGTGGCGCAAGGAGGTGTCTGATGACACGTCTCATGGCAATGATACTTTGTGCTGCGTCTTCGTCTTTTGCCGTCCCGGCCTTGGCGGCCGGACAATGCGCGGCCCGAGCGGACATGATCAAGGCGCTCGGCGAGAAGTTCCACGAAAGCGAGGCGGCGCGCGGCGTGGTCAACCCGAGCGTGATTCTCGAGATCTTCGTTTCCGACCAAGGCACCTGGACTATCCTGGCCACCGATACGCAGGGTCAGAGCTGCGTCATCACGGCAGGTGAAGGTTGGGACGGTCCTTTGGTGGAGGCTGCCTTGCCAGGCACCTAGACCGAAGCGTTGGAAAGACACCGAACGCCCGGCGGACCTAACGGCGCTCAGCGTGTCGCCGCCACCTCGGCGTGGCCGCGCAGCAGCGCCATCAGCCGCTTGGCGTCCTTGGCCGCGGCCTCCTCGTCGCCGTCGAGGATCGAGCGGATCAGAGCGACATGGTGTTCTGCCGATTCCGCCAAGCCGGTGTCGGCCTTGTAGCGGAACCAGAAGCGGCGGCTGTGGGTCTGCAAGGGGGCGGCCAGCCGAGCGGCGAACGGATTGTCGGCGGCCAGGGCCAGCGCCTCGTCGAGTGCCTTGTCGGCCTGGATGAAGGCAAGCACATTGCCCGCGATCACTGCTTTCTGCATGGCAAGGGCTGCTTCGTGAAACAGGTCGGCGGCTTCGCGGGTGACGAAGCGGGCGGCCGAGCGGGCCAGGACCACCTCGACACCGCGGCGCGCATCAAGCACGCGCAGCCAGTCGCCGGGATGGAGCGGAGCGATCGCGATGCCCGCGCGCGGCCGCACGTCGAGCAACCCTTCCCAGGCTAGCCGCTGGATCGCCTCGCGCACCGGTGTCCGCCCGAGCCCGAGCCTTTCGATCAGGGCGCCCTCGGTGACGAAGCTCGCAGGGGCCAGTTCGAGCGTGACGATCATGTGCTCGAGCACGTGATAGGCCTTGGTCGCGGCTGGCTCGGTCACGGTGCTGGCTTCCATGGATATCAAAGGCGCTCTCCTGATATATCTTGCATATATCATAACGGAATCCGTGTTGACAGGCCGTTTCTTAACAGATATACGGCTGATATATCAGATGGAGAGATGATCATGTGGAGCGGAGTTTTTCCAGCCGTCACGACCAAATTCACCGCGGATGATCGTCTCGATCATGCCGAGATGGAGCGCTGCTTCAACCTGCAGATGGAGGCTGGCTGCGACGGTATCATCGTTTGCGGATCGCTCGGCGAAGGGCCGATGCTGTCGCCCGACGAGAAGATCGAGGTGCTGAAGACCGCGCAGAAGGTCGCCGGCAAGAAGCCGGTGCTGCTGACGGTCAACGAGGCCGGCACACGCGAGGCGGCCAGCATTGCCAAGCGTGCGGCGAAAGAAGGCGCCAACGGCCTGATGGTCGTGCCGAGCCCGATCTACCACACCAATGCGGAAGAGACGGTCGCCGCACTTCGTGCCGTAGCCGAGGCCGGCGACCTGCCGGTCATGATCTACTCCAACCGGCTTGCCTACCGCGTCGACGTCACTGTGGACCAGATGGAGGAGTTGGCGTCGGACAAGCGCTTCGTCGCCATCAAGGAATCATCCGACGACATCCGCCGCTCGACCGAGATCATCAATCGCCTCGGCACTCGCTACGACCTGTTCACCGGCGTCGACAATCTCGCCTTCGAGGCGCTGTCGGTCGGCGCCATCGGCTGGGTGGCCGGGTTGGTCACCGCGTTCCCCCGCGAGACGGTCGCCATCTATCAGCTGATGAAGCAGGGCCGCCGCGAAGAGGCGCTCGCCATCTACCGCTGGTTCCGGCCGCTGCTCGATCTCGACGTCTCGACCTATCTGGTGCAGAACATCAAGCTTGCCGAAGTGTTCGCGATCAACACCAATGATCGCGTGCGCATGCCGCGCCAGCCATTGTCGGGCGAGCGCCGCAAGGCAGTCGAGAAGATCGTCAAGGACGCGCTGGCGGTGCGGCCGACGCTGCCGTCGTTCTGAGGCTGACCGCAGGGTGAAGCGGGGCGGAGACTGGACATGCGGCTTGGCGTGCAACGATGAATAGCAACGTTGCAATCGACATCGCCATCATCGGTGGCGGCATCATCGGCATCTGCGCCGCCGCCGCTCTCGCCGAGGCGGGACGCGATGTCACGATCTTCGATCGGACGGGCATTTGCGAGGAGACGAGCTCCGGCAATGCCGCCGCCTTTGCCTTCTCCGACGTGCTGCCGATGGCGCATAAGGGCATGATGCGGCAGCTGCCGAAATGGCTGGCCGATCCGCTCGGCCCGCTCAGCATTCCGCCGGCCTATCTGCCAAAACTTCTGCCCTGGCTGATCCGCTTCTGGCGCGCCGGCGCGCCGGGAAAATACGAGGCGAGCCTCGCCGCTCAGGCGGGCATGATGAAGCTCGCCGAAGCGGAATGGATGGGCCTGCTCGATCGGTCCGGTACACGATCGATGCTGCGCGAGGATGGTTCGCTCGAACTCTACGAAAGCGAGGCCGAGTTTCAGGCTGGGCTGCCTGGCTGGGCGGCGCGCGGGCGTTTCGGCATCGGTTTCCGCCATGTCGAGGGCGAGGACCTGGCTGCCTTGCAGCCGGGGCTTTCGCCGCGCTTCGTCAAGGGCACGTTCGTCCCGGGATGGATGACGGTCGCCGACCCGAAACTGCTCGGCAAGGCGGTGTGGGCCTACGCGCAGACCAAGGGGGCACGCTTTGAGATGGCTCGGATCGAGCGCGTCGCGGCGGATCATGACGGCGCCGCGCTGACATTGGCCGACGGCACGACGAGGCAAGCCAGGCACCTTGTCGTCGCCGCCGGCGCCTGGTCGCATCTGCTGGCGAGGCAACTCGGCGATCGCATTCCGCTCGAAACCGAGCGCGGCTACAACACGACGCTGCCGACCAGCGCCTTCGACGTGAAGCGGATGCTGATCTTCTCCGGCCATGGCTTCGTCATCACACCGCTCGAAACGGGGCTGCGCGTCGGCGGCGCCGTCGAACTCGGCGGTATCGAGCGACCGCCCAATTATGCCAGGTCGAAAGCGCTGCTACGGAAGGCGCAGAAATTCCTGCCGGGGCTCGATCCCTCGGGCGGGCGCGAATGGATGGGGTTCCGTCCCTCGCTGCCGGATTCAGTGCCCGTCATCGGTCATGCATCGGGAAGCCGATCGGTGGTTTATGCTTTCGGCCACGGCCATCTCGGCTTGACCCAGGCAGCCGCCACCGGACGGTTGATCCGGGAACTCGTCCTGGGGCAGACTCCGTCGATCGATCTGGCCCCCTTCAGTCCACATCGTTTTTGATTTTCGTGAGTTTCGATTTTTCGAGGAGCGTCATGGCCAAGAAATCCTTCTTTTGCATAGACGGCCACACCTGCGGCAACCCGGTCCGTCTGGTCGCCGGTGGCGGCCCGCTGCTGCAGGGTTCGACGATGATGGAACGGCGGGCGCATTTTCTGGCCGAATATGACTGGATCCGCACCGGGCTGATGTTCGAGCCGCGCGGCCATGACGTGATGTCCGGCTCGATCCTCTATCCGCCGACGCGCGAGGATTGCGACATCGCCATCCTGTTCATCGAAACCTCCGGCTGCCTGCCGATGTGCGGCCACGGCACGATCGGCACGGTGACGATGGCGATCGAGCACGGGCTGATCAAGCCGAAGACGCCGGGCGTGCTCAGGCTCGACACGCCGGCCGGCCTGGTCGTCGCCGAGTACAAGCAGGTTGGCGATTATGTCGAGGAGGTGCGCATCACCAATGTGCCGTCTTTCCTCCATGCGGAAGGGCTGACGGTCGAATGCCCGCAGCTCGGCGAAATTGCCGTCGACGTCGCCTATGGCGGCAATTTCTACGCCATCGTCGAGCCGCAGAAGAACTATCGCGACATGGCCGACTATTCGGCGGGCGACTTCATCGCCTGGAGCCCGGTGGTGCGTCAGCGGCTCAATGAGAAATATTCCTTCGTGCATCCCGAGAACCCAGGCATCAACCGGCTGTCGCACATGCTGTGGACCGGCAAGCCGACCAACCCCGAGGCCGACGCCCGCAATGCCGTTTTCTACGGCGACAAGGCGATCGACCGCTCACCCTGTGGCACCGGCACCTCGGCGCGCATGGCGCAGCTTCATGCCAAGGGCAAACTCAAGGCCGGCGACAGCTTCGTCCATGAATCGATCATCGGTTCGCTGTTCAAGGGCAAGGTCGAAAAGGATGTCACCGTCGCGGGCAAACCGGCCATTGTTCCCTCGATCGGTGGCTGGGCGCGGATGACCGGATTGAACACCATTTTCATCGACGACCGCGATCCGTTCGCGCATGGTTTCGTGGTCAAGTGAAGGGAAAGCTGACCCTACGGAAAGGAGCGGAAGGAAAAACGGTCTATGTCAGTAACGCAATGATTCTTCTCATCACCTAATTTTGACGGCGATTTCTTCGAAACGAGGCGCATCATGCAGTCGAATCGTCAAAGACATTGCGTTATGCCAATGGTAGGGTCCGCGATAGTCCAGGGGCCGGGTGGGAAAAAACGGGCAATCCGACGGCGTGTCGGCAAAACGCGCATGACGATTGAAAAATGACGTTGCAATCCGGGCTCGAAACTTTACGACTAGGGGAAATACGAAAAGGAATGCGTCTGCATGGGCGACATTCCAGGGGAGCCACGTACACATGCAGTACTTTGTCCAGCAGCTTATCAATGGGCTGACGCTGGGATCGATCTATGGGCTGATCGCGATCGGCTACACGATGGTCTACGGCATTATCGGCATGATCAACTTCGCTCATGGCGACATTTTCATGGTGGGTGCCTTCACGGCCCTGATTGTCTTCCTCGCTCTAGGCGCGCTGTTCTATTCGGTGCCCGTGGTGCTGGCGCTGCTGCTCATGATGATCGTGGCGATGCTGCTCACCAGCCTCTACAACTGGACGATCGAGAAGGTTGCCTACCGGCCACTGCGCGGCTCCTTCCGGCTGGCGCCGCTGATCACCGCGATCGGCATGTCGATCGCGCTGTCGAACTTCGTCCAAGTGACGCAGGGGCCGCGCAACAAGCCGATCCCGCCGATGGTCAGCCAAGTCTACAACATCAACGGCATCAGCGTGTCGCTGAAGCAGATCATCATCGTCATCGTCACGGCGCTGCTGCTGGCGCTGTTCTGGTACCTGGTCAACAGGACTTCGCTTGGCCGAGCGCAACGCGCCTGCGAGCAGGACCGCAAAATGGCGGCGCTGCTCGGCATCGATGTCGACCGTACCATATCGATCACCTTCATAATGGGCGCGGCGCTTGCCGCCGTCGCCGGCACCTTGTTCCTGATGTATTACGGTGTCATCGCCTTCTCGGACGGCTTCACGCCGGGCGTGAAAGCCTTTACCGCAGCGGTGCTGGGCGGCATCGGTTCGCTGCCGGGCGCGGTGCTCGGCGGGCTGATGATCGGCTTCATCGAGAGCATGTGGTCGGCCTATTTCTCGATCGACTACAAGGACGTCGCGGCGTTCTCGATCCTGGCGATCGTGCTGATCTTCCTGCCTTCCGGCATACTGGGCCGGCCAGAAGTCGAAAAGGTCTGAGACCATGGCCGTCACCGTATCTCCGGAGCGCGACGTCGTCGCCACCCCTGTCCAACGCGCCCTCAAGGAAGCCTTCTATGCCGGCGCCATCGCGCTTGGCCTGTTCGTGCTGTTCATCGGGCTGAAGACCGGTCAGAACATCTCCAATGAACTGGTCCTGACCGCGCGCTGGGGCCTACTTGCCGCAGTGGTGATCGCCACGGCGGTCGGGCGGTTTCTTTATGTCGCCTATGGCCAGCCCTTCTTGGCCAACCAGAAGATCGCCGATGTCGCCACCGGCCTGTTGCCGGCCAGCGTCGCATCACGCTTCTTCCAGTTGCCGGCCTTCATAGCGGCCGTCATCGCCGCGGTGCTGCTGTTCGTTTTCAGCAATTCTCTCCCCGGATGGGTCGGAGCAGAACCGGCCGGCTATCTGCAATTCCTGCGCGCGCTCGCGGTCATCTATCTGCTGGCTTGCGTGATCTATTATTTCCGCGCCTTCATCCATGCCAACTTCAACAAATTGGGCGTCACGGCTCTGGTGCTGTATCCGATCCTCGTGGTGGCGGTGCTGTCGCTGAACGCCTGGTCGATCGCCAGCGGGCTGCAGGGTTCGCTGAAATGGGTCGACAATTTCGGCATCCAGATCCTGATCTATGTGATGCTGGCCTGGGGCCTGAACATCGTTGTCGGCCTCGCCGGCCTGCTCGACCTCGGCTACGTCGCCTTTTATGCGCTTGGCGCCTATTCCTATGCGCTTCTCGCCACGCACTTCGGCCTGTCGTTCTGGATCCTGTTGCCGGCCGCCGGCGCCATGGCCGCCCTCTGGGGCGTGCTGCTCGGCTTCCCCGTGCTGCGCCTGCGTGGCGACTATCTGGCTATCGTGACGCTGGCTTTCGGCGAGATCATCCGCCTGGTGCTGATCAACTGGCGCGACGTGACCAACGGTTCGGCCGGCATTTCCGGCATTCCCAAGGTCAGCTTCTTCGGCCTGATGTCGTTCAACGTGTCTGACTCGAACTACATCGCCAAGGTGCTGGGCATCGCCCAGTCCGGCGCCTACTACAAGATTTTCCTCTATTATCTGATCCTGGGCCTGTGCCTGCTCACCGCCTTCGTCACCATCAGGCTGCGGCGTCTGCCGGTCGGCCGCGCCTGGGAAGCGTTGCGTGAGGATGAGATCGCCTGCCGGTCTCTGGGCATCAACACGACGACGACCAAGCTCACGGCTTTTGCCACGGGCGCCATGTTCGGCGGCTTCGCCGGCTCGTTCTTCGCCGCGCGGCAAGGCTTCGTCAGCCCGGAATCCTTCGTCTTCCTGGAATCGGCCATCATCCTGGCCATCGTCGTTCTCGGCGGCATGGGCTCGCTGGTCGGCATCGCGGTTGCCGCGATGGTGATGATCGGCGGCACCGAGGCGCTGCGCGAACTCGACTTCCTCAAGCAGATATTCGGGCCGGACTTCACACCGGAGCTCTACCGCATGCTTCTGTTCGGCATGGCCATGGTCATCGTCATGCTGTGGAAGCCGCGCGGCTTCGTCGGCAGTCGCGAGCCGACCGCCTTCCTCAAGGTGCGAAGAGCGGTCTCCGGTTCCTTCACCAAGGAAGGCCACGGCTGATGAATGCGAGCACACCCATGAACGAGGCGATCCTGCGGGTCGAGCATCTGTCGATGAAGTTCGGCGGCCTGGTCGCCATCGGCGACCTGTCCTTCACCGCCAAGCGCGGTGAGATCACCGCGCTGATCGGACCCAACGGTGCCGGCAAGACCACCGTGTTCAACTGCATCACCGGCTTCTACAAGCCGTCGGAAGGCATGATCACGCTCAACCGGAACGACGGCTCGAGCTATTTGCTCGAACGTCTGCCCAACCACGAGATCCCGGCGCGCGCCAAGGTGGCGCGTACCTTCCAGAACATCCGCCTGTTCTCGGGCATGACGCTGCTGGAGAACCTTTTGGTTGCCCAGCACAACAAGCTGATGAAGGCCTCGGGCTATACGGTCCTTGGCCTGTTTGGCTTCAGCGGCTACCGCAAGGCTTCCGCCGAATCGGTCGAACTTGCCAGGCACTGGCTGGAGAAGGCCGATCTCGTCGACCGCGCCGACGATCCGGCCGGCGACCTGCCCTATGGCGCGCAGCGGCGCCTCGAGATCGCCCGCGCCATGTGCACCGGTCCGGAGCTTTTGTGCCTGGACGAGCCGGCCGCTGGCCTCAATCCAAAGGAATCCGCAGCGCTCAACGAACTGCTGATCGACATCAAGAACACATCAGGCACCTCGATCCTGTTGATCGAGCATGACATGTCGGTGGTCATGCAGATATCGGACCACGTCGTGGTGCTGGAATATGGCCGCAAGATCTCGGACGGCAGCCCGCAATCGGTGCGTACCGACCCGCGCGTCATCGCAGCCTATCTCGGCGTCGACGACGAGGAAGTCGAGTCGGTGCTGACAGAAGTCGGCGACGAAGACGTCATCGAACAGCTCGATACGGGACCGGATGCAGCACACGGCCCGGGAACATCGTCGTCCTATCTCGCCGGGCCGGTGACCGACACGGTCGGCCACAGTTCGGGCGAGCGGGTCACGGTGGCCAAGGGCGCGTCAAAGGCCGGTCAGGTCGACGCAAAATCGCTCGCCGCGGCAAACAAGGCGGCCTCGCTGGCGGCTGTGCCGGCGGCTTCGGCAAAGCCCGTCTCCGCGGCAAAAGCAAAGCCTGCGCCGAAAGCGTCAAAGGCGGCAACCGGAACGGCGGTGAAGTCGACTGCGCCGGCCAAGCCGGCAGCCAAGGCTCCTGCCGCGAAGGCCCCTGCAGCGACGGCTGGGGGAATCTCCAACCGGCTGCCAGCGCCTCGCGGCGGCAAGGCCGATAATTTGACCCGCATCAAGGGCATCGGTTCGGTCAACGAGAAGAAGCTCAACGATCACGGCATCTTCCACTTCGACCAGATCGGCGCCTGGAAAAAGTCCGACGTCGAAGCCGCCGAAGCCTATCTTGCCTTCGATGGGCGCATCGCTCGTGAGGAGTGGGTCAAGCAGGCCAGGCTGCTCAGCCAGGGCAAGGACACGGAATTCTCGCGCCGCGTCGATGCGGGCAAGGTGGCGACCAGCCATACTTCCGGGAAGACTGCCGCCAAGCCCGTGGCGGGCAAGCGCAGAGGGGGCAAGTGATGGCCGGGACAACGCTGCTCGATATCAAGGGCGTGCAGACCTATTACGGCAACATCCGGGCGCTGAACGGCGTCGATGTCACCGTGAAGGAAGGTGAGATCGTGGCGCTGATCGGCGCCAACGGCGCCGGCAAGTCGACGCTGATGATGACTATCTTCGGTGCGCCGCGCGCTCGAGCCGGCACCATCACATTCGCCGGCACCGACATCACCCAGATGCCGACGCATGAGATCGCACGCATGCGCATTGCCCAATCGCCCGAGGGCCGGCGCATCTTCCCGCGCATGACGGTGATGGAAAACCTGCAAATGGGCGCCAGCCTCGACAACCTCGAGCACTATGACGAGGACGTCGAGAAGGTGTTCACGCTGTTCCCGCGGCTGAAGGAGCGCATCGCCCAGCGCGGCGGCACGCTGTCGGGCGGCGAGCAACAGATGCTGTCGATCGGACGCGCGCTGATGGCGCGGCCAAAGCTGCTTTTGCTCGACGAACCGTCGCTGGGTCTCGCGCCGCTGATCGTCAAACAGATCTTCGACGCCATCCGCGAGCTGAACCGCACCCAGGGGCTGACCGTGTTCCTGGTCGAGCAGAACGCCTTCGGCGCGCTCAAGCTCGCCACGCGCGGCTATGTCATGGTCAACGGCAACGTGACGATGAGCGGTACCGGCAAGGAACTGCTCGCCAATCCGGAAGTGCGCGCCGCCTATCTCGAAGGCGGACACCACTGAGTTTAGAGCGGATGTGTGCGTTCGATATTCCGCTCCAAATTGTTTGTTTGTCGCATGATCCTTGTCCGAAAAGTCTGCAACTTTTCGGGATCATGCTAAGGAGACTTCATCATGCAGGGCATTCTCTATGAGGAACCCTCGATCTGGCAGTTCTTCTTCGTCACCTGTCTGCTCGGCGGCTGGGCGGCCTGGATGACGGGCAAGGCCAGCGCGCAGACCTGGCGCAGCTTCATCCAGCTGTTCGCCTACATGCTGGGTCTCGGCATCGGCATCCGCTTCATCCATCACGCGCTGTTCGGCGGCACGATGTTCTCGCTGCACTACTATGTCGTCGATACAATCGTGCTGATGATCCTCGGTTTTGTCGGCTTTCAATACACGCGCACCAACCAGATGGTGACACAGTATAATTGGCTCTACGAAAGAGCTTCAATCTTGAGCTGGAAACCGAAAGGTTGACGTTCATCATTAGCGCCGCATCGGAATTGAATCGGCGTGACAAGTGCCTGAAAATCGGCAAACTATGCTTTCTGCGATAAGGGTGGGCATCGCATGAAAGCTTCATCCACGCCCACTCCGTAAATGGGAGCGTTTAAATGAAAAAGTCACTTTTGTCCGCCGTCGCCCTGACCGCGCTGGTCGCGTTCGGCGGCAACGCGTGGGCTGACGTCATGTTCGGCGTAGCCGGTCCGATCACTGGTCCGAATGCCGCATTCGGCGCGCAGCTTCAGAAGGGTGCGGAAGCCGCTGTGGCCGACATCAATGCCAAGGGCGGCATCAATGGCGAGCAGATCAAGCTCGAAGTCGGCGACGACGTCTCCGATCCGAAGCAGGGCATCTCGGTTGCCAACAAGTTCGTCGGCGACGGTGTCAAGTTCGTGGTCGGGCACTTCAACTCGGGCGTCTCGATCCCGGCATCGGAAGTCTATGCGGAAAACGGCATCGTCGAGATCACCCCGGCCGCCACCAACCCGAAGCTCACCGAGCGCGGCCTGTGGAACGTGTTCCGCACCTGCGGACGCGATGACCAGCAGGGTAGCATCGCCGGCGCTTATCTCGCCGCGAACTTCAAGGACGCCAAGATCGCCGTCGTTCACGACAAGACCACCTACGGTCAGGGCCTTGCCGACGAAACCAAGAAGGCGATGAATGCCAAGGGCCTGACGGAAGTCATGTACGAAGGCATCAATGTCGGCGACAAGGACTTCTCGGCACTGATCGCCAAGATGAAGGAAGCCGGCGTAACCATCATCTACTGGGGCGGCCTGCACACCGAAGCCGGCCTTATCATCCGCCAGGCGGCTGACCAGGGCCTCAAGGCGACACTGATTTCCGGCGACGGCATCGTGTCGAACGAGCTGGCTTCGATCGCAGGTGACGCGGTTGCGGGCACGCTCAACACGTTCGGCCCGGACCCGCGCCTGATCCCCGCCAACAAGGAACTCGTCGAGAAGTTCCGCGCGCAGGGCTTCGAGCCGGAAGCCTACACGCTCTACTCCTACGCCGCCGTACAGGCGCTCGCCGAAGCAGCGACCGCTGCCAAGTCGAACGACCCGCAGGCAGTTGCCAAGGCGCTGCATGAAAACGGCCCGTTCAAGACCGTGCTCGGCGACCTGTCCTATGACGCCAAGGGCGACCCGACGCTGCCCGGCTACGTCATGTACGAATGGAAGAAGGGCGCCGACGGCAAGTACACCTACATCCAGAAGATGTAAGCTCGTCAGTCTCCAGACTTTACGGATGCCCGGTGCTTCGCGCCGGGCATTTTTCTTTTGAGGCCGTTGCCTCTCCATCGAGGCCGGCAGACCAATCCAGCCCGGGCCTTTAGCCCGGAAACGATCGCGCGTTGACCGCAATGCCCATCGCTTCGCTGCGTGTTCGACTGAATGCGACCGCCCTTGGCGCAAAGATTCCATTTCAATCGGTTTAAATGCCTGTCAATTTCGTTTGCACTGCAGCATTTTCACGCTAATCATTGCGCCGATTTCTCTTCCCTTCCGTTGCTGGAGCCTCAGTCCTTGGCCATCACGAAGATCCTCGTCGCCAACCGGTCCGAAATCGCCATTCGCGTCTTTCGCGCGGCCAACGAACTCGGTCTCAAAACCGTGGCGATCTGGGCCGAGGAGGACAAATACTCCCTGCATCGCTTCAAGGCCGACGAGAGCTACCAGGTCGGACGCGGGCCGCATCTGACCCGGGACATGGGACCGATCGAAAGCTATCTGTCGATCGAGGAGGTGATCCGCGTCGCCAGGCTCTCGGGCGCCGATGCCATTCATCCCGGCTACGGCCTGTTGTCGGAAGGCCCCGAATTCGCCGATGCCTGTGCCGAGGCCGGCATCACCTTCATCGGGCCGAAGCCGGATACGATGCGCCGGCTCGGCAACAAGGTCGCGGCGCGCAATCTCGCCATCGAGGTCGGCGTGCCGGTGATCCCCGCCACCGATCCGTTGCCGGACGACATGGATGCGGTCAAGAAACTGGCCAAGCAGATCGGCTATCCGGTGATGCTGAAGGCATCATGGGGCGGTGGCGGCCGCGGCATGCGCGCCATTCGCGCCGAAGCCGACCTTGCCCGTGAAGTCACGGAAGGCAAGCGCGAGGCGAAAGCCGCATTCGGCAAGGACGAGGTCTATCTCGAAAAGCTGATAGAGCGCGCCCGCCATGTCGAGGTGCAGGTGCTGGGCGACACGCATGGCAACGCCGTGCATCTGTTCGAGCGCGACTGCTCGATCCAGCGCCGCAACCAGAAGGTCGTCGAGCGGGCGCCGGCGCCATACCTCGAAATGTCGCAGCGCGAGGAGCTTTGCGGCCATGCGCTGAAGATCGCCCGCGAAACCAGCTATATCGGCGCCGGCACGGTCGAGTTCCTGCAGGACGCCGACACCGGCAAATTCTACTTCATCGAGGTCAACCCGCGCATCCAGGTCGAGCACACCGTCACCGAGCAGGTGACCGGCATCGACATCGTCAAGGCGCAGATCCACATCCTCGACGGCTTCGCCATCGGCACGCCGGAATCGGGCGTGCCGATGCAGATGGACATCAGGCTGAACGGCCATGCCTTGCAGTGCCGCATCACCACGGAAGATCCCGAGCATAATTTCATCCCGGACTACGGTCGCATAACCGCCTATCGCGGCGCGACGGGTTTCGGCATCCGCCTCGATGGCGGCACCGCCTATTCCGGGGCGGTGATCACCCGCTTCTACGATCCGCTGCTGGAGAAGGTGACGGCGTGGGCGCCGACGCCGGCGGAGACCATCGCCCGCATGAACCGGGCGCTGCGCGAGTTCCGCATCCGCGGCGTCGCCACCAATTTGACCTTCCTCGAAGCGATCATCAACCACCCGAGCTTCGCCGACAATTCCTACACGACGAAGTTCATCGACACGACGCCGGAGCTGTTCCAGCAGGTCAAGCGGCAGGACCGCGCCACCAAGCTGCTCAACTATCTGGCCGACGTGTCGGTCAACGGTCATCCCGAGACGCGCGGCCGGCCGCAGCCGAAGGCCGACGCGGCCGCACCATTGGTGCCCTATCTCAACGGCAATGTGCCTGATGGCAGCAAGCAGAAGCTCGACGTGCTCGGACCGGAGAAATTCGCCGGCTGGATGCGCGACCGGAAAGAGGTGCTGGTCACCGACACGACGATGCGTGACGGCCACCAGTCGCTGCTGGCGACGCGCATGCGCACGCATGACATCGCCGGCATTGCCGGCACTTATGCGCGCGCCCTGCCGCAGCTCCTGTCGCTCGAATGCTGGGGCGGCGCCACCTTCGACGTTGCCATGCGCTTCCTAACCGAAGACCCGTGGGAGCGGCTGTCGCTGGTGCGCGAGGCGGCGCCCAATGTGCTGCTGCAGATGCTGCTGCGCGGCGCCAACGGCGTTGGCTACACCAACTATCCCGACAATGTCGTGCAGCATTTCGTCAAGCAGGCGGCCGCCGGCGGCATCGACCTGTTCCGCGTCTTCGACTGCCTGAACTGGGTCGAGAACATGCGCGTCGCCATGGATGCGGTCGGCGCCGAGGGCAAGCTGATCGAAGCGGCGATCTGCTACACCGGCGACATCCTCGATCCGGCGCGGGCGAAATACGACCTCAAATACTATGTCGGCCTGGCCGGGGAATTGCAGGCGGCCGGCGCCCACATCATCGCCGTCAAGGACATGGCCGGACTGCTGAAGCCTTCCGCCGCACGTGTGCTGTTCAAAGCGCTGCGCGAAGCGACCGACTTGCCGATCCATTTCCACACCCACGACACGTCAGGCCTGTCGGCGGCGACGGTGCTGGCGGCGGTCGACAGCGGCGTCGATGCTATCGACGCGGCGATGGATTCGCTCTCGGGCAACACCTCGCAGCCATGTCTCGGCTCCATCGTCGAGGCGCTGAAGGGCACCGAGCGCGATCCGGGCCTCGATCCACAGTGGATCAGGAAGATCTCGTTCTACTGGGAAGCGGTGCGCAACCAGTATGCCGCCTTCGAAAGCGACCTCAAGGGACCGGCCTCGGAAGTCTACCTGCACGAGATGCCGGGCGGGCAGTTCACCAATCTCAAGGAGCAGGCGCGTTCGCTCGGGCTGGAGACACGCTGGCACGAGGTGGCGCAGACCTATCACGACGTCAATCTGATGTTCGGCGACATCGTCAAGGTGACGCCGTCGTCCAAGGTCGTCGGCGACATGGCGCTGATGATGGTGAGCCAGGATCTCACCGTCGCCGATGTCGAGAACCCCAGCAAGGACATCGCCTTTCCGGACTCCGTGGTGTCGATGCTGCGCGGCGATCTCGGCCAGTCGCCCGGCGGCTGGCCTGAGAAGCTGCAGAAGAAGGTGCTAAAAGGCGACAAGCCGATAAAGGCGCGGCCTGGCTCGCTGCTGAAGCCCGCGGACCTCAAGGCCAACCGCAAGGAGATCGAGGAGAAGCTCGAGCGCAAACTCTCGGAGTTCGAATTCGCCTCGTGGCTGATGTACCCGAAGGTGTTTACGGATTTCGCCGGCGCGCAGGAAACCTACGGTCCGGTCAGCGTCCTGCCGACGCCGACCTATTTCTACGGCATGAAGCCGGAAGACGAGATATTCGTCGATATCGAGAAGGGCAAGACGCTGGTGGTGCGCTGCCTTGCCATCGGCGATGTCGACGAAAAGGGCATGGTCACCGTGTTCTTCGAGCTCAACGGCCAGCCGCGCCGCGTCAAGGTGCCCGACAGGGCGCATGGCGCGTCCGCCGCCAAGGCCCGCCGCAAGGCCGAGCCCGGCAACGAGGCCCATGTCGGTGCGCCGATGCCGGGTGTCGTCTCCGCACTTTCGGTTGCCGCCGGCCAGGCCGTGAAGGCCGGCGACGTGCTGCTTTCCATCGAGGCGATGAAGATGGAAACGGCGCTGCATGCCGAGCGCGACGGCACCGTCGCCGAGGTGCTGGTCAAGGCCGGCGACCAGATCGATGCCAAGGATCTGCTGATCGTCTTCGGATAAGGTGTATTGATATTCAGATGATGCCGGCCTGACCTCAATCTCAACACACCTTAGGGTGTGCCCAACCCTTCATGCAGCATCGATAACGGCTTGACCCGCCGCCGCCGGTCGGGCATCGAACCGGCTCGAATTTGCCGCCGTCGTCGCCGAGTCGCGGCGCGGAAACGATGTGGAGAAAAAATGGCCGACGATATCACCGATACCAGCCAGACTGTTGCCGCCGGCCAGCTGCGTGCCTTCATCGAGCGCATAGAGCGGCTCGAGGAAGAGAAGAAGACCATTTCCGACGACATCAAGGAAGTGTTCGCCGAGGCCAAGGGCACCGGCTTCGACACCAAGGCGATGCGCACGATCATCCGGCTGCGCAAGAAGGACCAGGCCGAGCGGCAGGAAGAGGAAACTATCCTCGACCTGTACAAGGCCGCGCTCGGCATGGTGTAAGACTAACCGACCCGGCATCCAATGCGGTTGCCGGAGAAACGGTTTGAACCATGAGCGAATTCGACTTCGGCGCCCGCCGTGCTTCTGAATTCCGCCAACGCGGCTTCTGGATGCTGTTCGCCGAGCGGCATCCGGAAGAAAAGCCTCTGATGGCGAGGCGCGGACCCTGGTTCTGGCAACGCGGGCTGCCCGACTTCGCGTTGGTCCTTTCCATGTATGTCGCGCCGGCGCAGAACCATGTCGGCGTCTTCTTCGGCCGCAACGAGAAGTTCGGCGCCACGCAAGCCTGGTCGCGGTTGAAGCCGTTCCAGCCGGCGATCGAAGACAGGCTGAAGCTCAGGCCGGAACAGAGTTGCGAGGGCCTCGGCATCAATTCGATGTGGCGGGTGAATTGTTATGCCGAGGACAATTGGCCGGCTATGACCGACTGGCTGGTGACCGAATGTTCGCGTATCGAATATGCGGTGACCGAAGTCCTGGGGCAGGGGTGATATCAGGTGTTGCCAGAAGGCGTCGGATCCTTCTTCCGCTCACGTTGGCAAGGCCGGGTGCCGCTCGACCGGCTGTTCTGGCGCGACCTTGCCCTTGTCGGCACGGCGCTCAACGTTGCGTCCGCGGTGACCGCGATTATCGTGCTTGCGCTGAAGCTGCCGCTTGTGCTGGTTCTGGCGGTGCATTTCGCGCTGGTGCCCTACAACATCTTCCTGACCTTTGCCGTCTGGCGAACCACGGAAAGGGCCGGTGGCACCAAGGCCTCGTTGATGGCGCTCGGGGCTACACTGTGGCTGATCCTGACGGTCGTGGCCTGATAGCGCGAGGCGGGCGCCTGTCGTGTTCGCCGGAGTTCCTGCCGCCCAAAGAAAAGAAAAGGGCGGCCGCAGCCGCCCTTTCCACTTATCCAGCGATCGTTTGGCTCAAAGCGCGTCGCGCTTTGAATTACTGTTTCTATGCATGTCGTTGTCCCAAAACCGCTGCGCACTTTTGGGCGACTTGCATCAAGCCGCCGGCTCGAATTTCAGCGCCACGCCGTTGATGCAATAGCGCAGGCCGGTCGGCGGCGGGCCATCCTCGAAGACATGGCCGAGATGGCTGCCGCAGCGGGCGCAGTGGCATTCGGTGCGGACCATGCCGTAGCTGCGATCGACGGTGTTCTCGACCGAGCCCGGCACCGGATCGTTGAAGCTCGGCCAGCCGGTGCCGCTCTCGAACTTCAGCTTGGATTCAAAAAGCGGCTGGTCGCAGCCGACGCAGGAAAAGGTGCCGGCGCGCTTCTCGTAGAGCAAAGCGCAGCTTCCCGGCCGTTCGGTGCCGTGGCCGCGCATGACGGCATATTGCTCCGGCGTCAGCCGGGCGCGCCATTCGGCCTCGGTACGGGTTACGGGGTAGGTGTGGGTGTCCATTCGATCTCCTCAGCCTTGCCGGCTTGCTACTACAGCGCCGCGCGTCCATCGGACGCGCAAAGGACGCTGAAGCACTTTTGGCATTGCGCATGATCCTTTCCGAACCGGAGGTTCGGGGTCATGCGCGGATTGCAACCTCATATTCGCACCAACATAGGCATTTGTTACGCGCCTGCCCAGTTCCGAGAAGGCCGGCAAGGTTCAGTGCTTTCTTGAAAGCTGCTTTGTCGCGCCTTCGAGCCCGGCCAGTGTCAACGGGAACATGCGGCCGCCGAAGATGTCGCGGATCATGGCGATCGAATGGGTATAACCCCAGTTCGTTTCGGCCTCAGGGTTCAGCCACACCGCGTTCGGCCATTGCAGCAGCAGGCGGCCGAGCCAGACGACCCCGGCTTCCGGATTCCAGTGCTCGACCGAGCCACCGGGGTGAGCGATCTCGTAGGGGCTCATCGAGGCATCGCCGACGACGATCACCTTGTAGTCCGGCCCGTATTTGTGGATGAGGTCGAAGGTCGGAATCACCTCGGCATGCCTGCGGCGATTGTCCTTCCACACGCCTTCATAGAGGCAGTTGTGGAAGTAGAAATATTCGAGCTGGCGGAATTCGGCGCGGGCGGCCGAGAACAGCTCCTCGACGCTCTTGATGTGGTCGTCCATCGAGCCGCCGACATCGAAGAACATCAGCAGCTTCACGGCGTTGCGCCGTTCCGGCCGCGTCCGCACGTCGAGATAGCCATGTTCGGCCGTGGCGTGGATGGTGCCGGGCAGGTCGAACTCCTCCTCGGCACCCTCGCGCACCCAGCGGCGCAGGCGCTTCAGCGCGATCTTGATGTTGCGCGTGCCGAGCTCGATGGCATCGTCGAAATTCCTGAACTCGCGCTTGTCCCAGACTTTCACCGCGCGGCGGTTGCGGCTTTCGTGCTGGCCGATGCGCACGCCTTCGGGATTGTAGCCATAGGCGCCGAAAGGCGAGGTGCCGCCGGTGCCGATCCATTTCGAACCACCCTGGTGGCGGCCTTTTTGCTCTTCGAGCCGCTGCTTCAAGGTCTCCATCAGCTTTTCGAAGCCGCCGAGCGCCTCGACCAGCTTTTTCTCTTCGTCGGTCAGATGCTTTTCGGCGAGGCGGCGCAGCCATTCCTCGGGAATGTTCGCAACGTCGACCGCATCCGGTCCGCCCAGCGCTTCGATGCCCTTGAAGACATGCGCAAACACCTGGTCGAAGCGGTCGATATGGCGCTCGTCCTTCACCAGTGCGGTGCGGGCGAGGTAATAAAAGCCTTCGACGTCATAGTCGACCAGCCCGGCTTCCAGCCCCTCCAGCAGCGACAGGTATTCCCGCAGCGAAACGGGAACGCGCGCTGCCTTCAGTTCGAGGAAGAAGGGGATGAACATCGTCGGTTATCTGTGGCCTTCGATCTTCTCTCGTGCGGCGCTTGCAATGAATGCGGAACGCGTCAGGCCACGTCGGCCTGCTTCTTCGTCGATCGCCGCCAGAAGACCGGCGTCGAGCGACAGATTGGCTCGGACGGGCCGGCCGGAGTCGATCAGCACCGGGATCATCACGGCGGATTCGCCGGCGGCAGTATCGAGTTCGTCTTGCAGGAGCAATTGCGCCACCGTACGCGAGACCGGTAACTGCAGATGTTTCGTCGCACGTGCTTCGACCCATTCGCGCACGGCGGAAGTCGCATCGGCAATGGCTTCTTCGGGGCTTGCGCCGCCGCCGTGGCAGCCGGGAAGATCAGGGACTCGCACCCCCCAGATGTCCTCTGCCCCATCGAGAATTCCGACATAATGCGTCATGCGGTCTGTCCTCAAATCCATGCAGCCAGTCGGGCGATCGACCGGGCGACACCGGGAGATTGTTCACGATGCCTAGGTACGATGATCATCACCTCTGGCCGTTCCGGATGCTCATACTTGTCGTGCTTGCCGCCGCCGACACTTATCCAGCCATCGCGCAAAAGCCTGATGACAATTTTGCGCGTATTGGTCTCGATCAACGGCATTACACACTCAGATCATGCGCAATATATTGCGCAATGGCGACCATTTCAATCTCCCACTTTCTTCACAATAGATCATACTCGATGAAGCCCGTTCGCCGCGCCACATGGTCATAGAGCTTGCGCGCGGTGGTGTTGGTCTCGTGCGTCATCCAGTAGACGTTCTTGACGCCGATTTTCGCAGCTTCTTGTTGTACCGCCCTGATCAGCGCCGCGCCGATGCCCTTGCCGCGCACATCCGGGTCGGCAAACAGGTCCTGCAGATAGCAGTTGTTTTTTTCCGACCAGCCGGAGCGGTGGTAGAGATAGTGGGTGAGGCCGACCGCCTTGCCGTCGAGCGTGGCGATGAAGCCCTTCGGTTCGAACTCACCTTCCGTGAACAGCCGTTTCCAGGTGACGGCGTAGACCTCTTCCGGCAGCTTTGTCTCATAGAAGGTGAGGTAGTCGGTCCATAGCCGCCGCCAGTCGGCGTGGTCGGACCGCGCGAGCGGACGGACGACAATCTCAGACATTTCATCTCCTCCGAAGGTTCTGGCCGAACCTGCCTGCCTGTTCGGCTGTCGGCAACGGTCCACAGAAGGGAAAGCGCTGCTGCTGCTACCCTATTGCTGCCTTCGCGCCATGAAGGCCAGCCGTTCGAACAGGTGCACGTCCTGTTCGTTCTTCAACAGCGCGCCATGCAGCTTGGGCAGGGCGTTCTTCGGATCGGCGCGCAGATCCTCCGGCGCGATGTCGTCGGCGACCAGCAGGCGTATCCAGTCGAGCGCCTCGGAGGTCGAAGGCTTCTTCTTCAGCCCCGGCACACCGCGGATCTCGTAGAACTGGGTCAGCGCCGTTCGCACCAGATTCTGCTTGATGCCGGGATAGTGGACATCGACGATTTTGTGCAGCGTGTCGACGTCGGGAAAGCGAATGTAGTGGAAGAAGCAGCGGCGCAGGAAGGCGTCCGGCAGTTCCTTCTCGTTGTTGGAGGTGATGATGACGATCGGCCGGACCGCGGCGCGGATCGTCTCGCCGGTCTCGTAGACGAAGAACTCCATGCGATCGAGTTCCTGCAGCAAATCGTTGGGGAATTCGATGTCGGCCTTGTCGATCTCGTCGATCAAGAGCACGATCTTCTTGCCGGCCGCGAACGCCTCCCAAAGCTTGCCGCGCTTGATGTAGTTCCTGATGTCGTTGAACCTGATATCGCCGAGCTGGCTGTCGCGCAAGCGCGAGACGGCGTCATACTCGTAAAGACCTTGCTGCGCCCTGGTCGTCGACTTGACGTGCCATTCGATCAGGTCGAGGCCAAGTGCCGCCGCCACCTGGTGCGCCAGTTCCGTCTTGCCTGTTCCCGGCTCGCCCTTGACCAGCAAGGGCCGTTCCAGCGCGATCGCCGCGTTGACGGCCACCATCAGATCCTTGTCGGCGACATAGGCCGCCGTGCCTTCGAAACGCATTTTTGCTCCCTGGTTGCCATGACAACCGTAAGGAGGCGGACTTGCCAGTGCAAGACACGGCGGCGAACGGCGCTGAACAGGGGTAACGGATTCGCAGAGAATAAAGTCGCCGGCAACGCTGTCTCTCTGGCGCTTGCCCGATGAGCAGCCTATATTGCAGATGACGGTCTGTGCTTCCCGGCAGGAGAACATTTTCCCCGGGGCCTTAACGATCCTTAGGGAGCTGTCCCTGGGAAGACCCGTGGGTTTTCTCACACGGCGCCCACCTACTTTGTAGGTTCCCGGGATCGCTCTCTCCACCGGTTGTGTGGACCGTCACTATTGCCTCGCGTCCACGCATTTCGGTGGATGATGCGGTGGAAACCGTCGCTCCCAACACTCCACCCAGCCCTGTCCTTTTCTACCTTGGCCGCATGACCTCTCCCAGAGACCTGAAAAAGCAGCTTCGCCGCGAGGCACTCGGGCGCCGCGACGCGCTCGATGAGTTCTGGCGGGTCGAGGTCGCTCTCGAAATGGCCGAGACGGCGCGCGATCACCTCCACATCGAGGCGGGCCAGATCGTTTCCGGCTTCTGGCCGATGCGTTCGGAAGTCGACGTCAGGCCGCTGATGTTTGCCTTGCGCGAGAAGGGCGCACGGCTTTGCCTGCCGGCCATTCTCGACAAGACCACCATCGTCTTTCGCGAGCTGGTGCGCGGCGCGCCGATGGTCGACATGGGTTTTGGTACGATCGGCCCGCATGAGGAAGCCGAGGTGCTCGACCCCTCGGTGATGCTGGTTCCGCTCGCCGCCTTCGATGCGCGCGGCCATCGCATCGGCTATGGCGCCGGCTACTACGATCGCGCTATCGCCAGGCTGATCGACAAGGGACAGCCGCCGCGACTGATCGGCATCGCCTTTGATTGCCAAGAGGTGGCGCAGGTGCCGGATGAGGAGCATGACGTCATCATCGCGGAAATACTCACCGAGAGCGGGTTGCGCCGCTTCGTGCCAAAATTGTAGATAAATGGACGCATGATCTTCCACTGGCGTCATGCAACTTTTGCTTTGCTGACTTTCGGTGCGGGATCTTATGAGACTTCTCTTCCTCGGTGACATGGTTGGAAAAACGGGACGCACGGCGGTGTGGGAACAACTGCCGGGGCTGATCTCCGATTTCAAACTCGATTTCGTCATCGTCAATGGCGAGAATGCCGCCGGCGGCTTCGGCATTACCGAAGACATCTTTCGCGAGACGATCGCAGCCGGCGCCGATGTCGTCACCACGGGCAACCATGTCTGGGACCAGCGTGACGCTTTGGCCTTCGCGCCGCGCGAAGAGCGCTTCCTGCGCCCCTCCAACTTTCCCAAGGGCACGCCCGGACGCGGCTCCGGCGTCTACATCGCCAGGAGCGGCGCGCGCGTGCTGGTCGCCAACATCATGGGCCGCGTGTTCATGCATCCCGAGCTCGACGACCCGTTCCAGGCCGGCGAACGCGAGCTTGCCGCCTGCCCGCTCGGCGAGCAGGCGGACGCGGTGGTCATCGACTTCCACGCCGAGGCGACCTCGGAAAAGATGTGCTTCGCGCATTTCGTCGATGGCCGCGCCAGCCTCGTCATTGGCACCCACACGCACCAGCCGACCGGCGATCACCAGATCCTCAATGGCGGCACCGGCTATATGTCCGACGCCGGCATGTGCGGCGACTATGATTCCTCGCTCGGCATGGACAAGGAGGAACCGCTCAACCGGTTCCTGTCGAAGGTGCCGAAAGGGCGCTTCGAGGCCGCGACCGGACCGGCGACATTGTGCGGCGTCGGCGTCGACATTTCCGACCGCACCGGGCTGACCGAGCGGATCGCGCCGTTTCGTCGCGGCCCACGGCTGGAGGAAACCGCGCCGTCCTTCTGGTCGTGACATTGATATAGGCGCGCTTAGTACCTAATTGCCGGCGACACTGCTCTAGATCGTTAAAAGAGGGGACGACCTCCATGCAGCTCATCGAATTCCTGGCGCCGCATTTTCAATTCGTGTCCGATCCAACAGCCTGGGTCGCGCTGCTGACGCTGGTGGTGCTCGAGATCGTCCTCGGCATCGACAATCTGATCTTCATCTCGATCCTGACCAACAAGCTGCCGCAAGCGCAAAGGGCCCGCGCCCGCCGGCTCGGCATTTCGGCGGCGCTGATCATGCGGCTGGTGCTGCTGGCCACCATTTCCATCATCGTCCAACTGACGACGCCGGTGTTCACCGCCCTCGGCCACGGCTTCTCCTGGCGCGACCTGATCCTGATCGCAGGCGGCCTGTTCCTGGTCTGGAAGGCGACCAAGGAAATCCATCACACGGTCGATCCCGACGACCACAGGGATACGATGCTGGGCGAGACGCTGCAGATCAGCCTTGCCGGCGCGATCTTCCAGATATTGCTGCTCGACCTCGTCTTCTCGATCGATTCGATCATCACCGCCGTCGGCATGACCGACGAGATCGCCATCATGTACATCGCCGTGATCGTCGCGGTGAGCGTGATGATGCTGGCGGCCGGACCGCTGGCGGATTTCATCGCCAGGAACCCGAGCATCGTCATGCTGGCGCTGGGCTTCCTTTTGATGATCGGCATGACGCTTATCGCCGACGGCATGGGTTACCATGTGCCGAAGGGTTATATTTACGCGGCGATGGGCTTTTCGGCGCTGGTCGAGGGGCTGAACATGCTGGCGCGGCGGCGCAAGAAGGCGAAGTCGGGCGGCGGGCACTGAGCCTTGTCCGTCGGGGCAAGCCTAATGCCCCGACTTCGGGTGACGGTCGCCGATCAGGCCTAGCCCGGATATCTCACACTGTCTTTTGGCGTAGGTCTGAAGCGGGGATTTTGCGAGCGCGTGAGTTGCAGGCAAGGGCTGTCGCCGC